>ONVD01000010.1 GCA_900321185.1 uncultured Eubacteriales bacterium | reverse complement strand
CAATTTTTGTAAACAACAAAATACAAGATTGTGAAGAATTTAACCTAGAAGGTCACCAACAACTTTTTAATGCAATGGTACTGTGTAACGATGCAATACCGACCCAATCAGGTTTTGAAGGTGACCCTATTGAGATAGGTATGTTAGAGTATGCTCAAAAATTTAAATTGACAAAAAAAGCACTCAACAAGCAATATCCACGCTTACTTGAGATACCTTTTGACTCTACTCGTAAGTTAACAACAACATTTAACGATGTAGACGGCAAAATCACCGAATATACAAGAGGTAATCCAGATGTTGTGATTAAATATGTTACCAAGATATTAATTGACGGCAAAGTTAGAGATTTGACTGAAAGTGACAAAGAATTGTTTAACGAAGCTGTAGACCAGATGAGCAATCAAGGTTTGCGCACATTTGCTCTAGCAGGGCGTTTTGACCTAAAAAAGAGTGCTATGGGGACGGAAAGTGAATCTGATATGGTGCTACTTGGCGTTATTGCCATGCAAGACCCACCAAGGCCAGCTGCACGTATGGCGGTAGAAGAGTGTCACAAAGCGGGCATAAAGACAGTGATGATATCTGGCGATTATGTCGCTGTGGCGAGGGAAATTGCGTCTGAAGTAGGTATATACAAAGAAGGTGACAAGGTACTTACTGGTTCGGAGTTGGATGCAATGAATGATGGTGAGTTCGAAAAAATTATTGAGGAAGTTACTGTGTATGCACGTGCCACTCCACAAAACAAAATGCGCATTGTACAGACGTGGAAAAAACTTGGCAAAGTTGTAGCGATGACTGGTGACGGAGTAAATGATGCTCCAAGTTTAAAGGAGGCAGACATTGGTGTTGGCATGGGTATAACTGGCACAGAGGTTACAAAGCAAGTGGCAGATATGGTACTGACAGATGATAACTTTGCTACAATAGTTGGGGCAGTAGAAGAAGGACGTCGAACTTATCAAAACATTCAAAAAGTGATTACTTTTTTGATAGGTAGTAACCTTGTCGAAGTCTTATCAATTTTGATATGTACATTAATTTGGCCACAACTTACTTTCTTTAATGCAATACAAATTTTGATTATCAACCTCATCAGTGATGCTCTACCAGCTATCGCACTCAGTGTGGAGCGTGCCGAAAAAGATGTGATGAAACAACCACCTAGGGCAAAAAACGAAAGCTTGTTTCATGGGCTTAGGTCGTTTATGTTAGTGCAATGTATATGGCATGTGCTGATTGTCGTAGGTGTGTTTGTTGGTACTTACTATGCTCTAGGTGCAACGGAAGATGCAAATCTCGTAGCAACTACAATGGCGTTTGTAACGTTGAGTCTAACAGAACTTTTTTATGTAATCAACATCCGCAGTTTTCACTCTATATTTACCCAAAACCCATTCTATAACAAATGGTTTTGGATAACGTTGTTAGTCAGTATTGCAATTGATATATTCTTAATAGTCGTGCCAGGGGTGGCAGGTATTATGCACTTTGCAACACTTAGTTTTGCTCAATGGATAATTGCAATTGGTCTAGCCTTTAGTATAGTGCCAGTTATGGAATTATTCAAGTTATTTAGATATCTTACACACAAACACAAGACGAAGAAAATGAAATCAAAGCCCCAAACCACTATTTAGATTTAAAACTATTTAGGAGTAAAGGAAATATATGCTTTTCCTTTACTTTTTTGTTGTTTTTTGTTATAATAAAAAATATCACTTTGGGGGAAATAATGGACAAATCTAGCAAAGATTGGCAAGATGAACAAATATATTTGCAAAACACCGAAAATGCTATTGATACCAAAGTAAATAGTATTCTACAACATGTCAATGAATGTCGTGACATTGTGGAGGAATTAAAGAGTCAATTTTTTCACGAAAAATACACTCACGAAATGGATAATGGTGACCAGGCATCGATGTATCAACGTATTGATGATTTTATGTTGTTTGCTAATGAGCAGATAGACCTAGCCACATTACTGCAACGTCGAAAGATGCAACCATATTTTGGTAGGGTGGATTTTGTGCAAAATAATGACAGAATGCCTATCTACATAGGGCTTAGTACAATAGATGATGACAAAAATTATTATGTTTTTGATTGGCGTGCACCAGTAGGAGAGTTGTTCTATAACTTTGGTAAAGGGCCAGCACAGTATGATTCGCCACAAGGAGTAATGAGTGGTCAGATTACTTTAAAACGTCAGTATGATATAGCAAATGGCGATTTGCAAGATATCTATGATGTAGACCAAAATATTTTTGATGAATATATACAAAAAATTTTGCGCCATATTCACACTCAGCAACTACATAACATTGCTAGTACTATTCAACGTGAACAAAACGAAATCATACGAGATACTTTGCATGATGTGATTGTTGTACAAGGTTGTGTAGGTAGTGGTAAGACCACAGTTGCACTGCATCGCATTGCATACATGCTATACAAATTCCCTAATCTTAAGTCTGACAATATCTTACTTTTTTCGCCAAATGAGTTATTTTTTAGTCATGTAAGTGGGGTTTTGCCAGAGCTGGGTGAAGATAACACTCGTACAGCAGTTTTTGCGTATTTTGTGCAAAGGTTGTTAAAACTTACTACAAGAGTGGAAAATATGGATGAGTTTGTTGCTCGATATGATAGCGCCCAAGATGATGCCAGACAACAGATTTTGGTCAAACTAGATGAATCTATGTATCAGAATATTATCTCGTGGGTACGAACGTACGTAGACCACATAGGCTTTACTAGGGGCTTTAAGTTGCGTAAACATGTATACAGTGTAGGCAAGTTAAACAAGTTTTTGCACGAAGACACTAAGGACTTGCGCTTGCTTGACAAGATAGATACCTTGCATGCTCAAATTATTAAAGAATGCAAATTAAATGAAATGTATTCAGACAAAATGTACGAAGAGATAGTGTCTAGATTATCAAGTACCATAGATATACAAGAAATGTTTAATTTGTTCTTAAGTGACAACAATTTGCGCACTTGCAATTTTGATACGGTAATAAATTTTGAAGATGCAGTGTTGTTATGTCTTTTTTACGAAGCACTTAAAGAACTTAATGTCAACATGGATATCAAACAAGTTGTTTTTGACGAGGCGCAAGAATATCCAATGCTGTTTATTGCCTTTGTTATGCGAATGTTCCCACATGCACAATTTAGTTTTTACGGTGATGATGACCAACGCACCACTGCGGGGGCGGTGCACAAACTAGCAGATATTTTGTCTTTGGATGCTGGATACCGCTCGACGCATTATTATGTACTAAATCACACCTATCGCAGTAGCGAAGAGATTGTAGAGTATTCTAACAAAATATTGGGTAGAGACCTACACAACGCTTTTAGATTAAAGTACGGACAACCAGTAGAAGAGATACAGTCTAGTAATATATCCAAGCAGATTGACGATATTCTAGATGTTTTGATTAAACAAAATCGCTCAGTTGGCATCATTTGCGGTGATAACAAACAAGCACTCAATATCTTTGATAATTTAGATCCAAAATACAAAGTACTGACGGATATTATCATCAATGCAAAAACAACTAGCTTAAAACAGATACAAGTTTTACCTGTTACAATGGCAAAAGGCTTGGAGTTTGACGCTGCTATTGTATTGCCAAATGGTGGTGTGTTTAATCAAGAGTTTGGCAAGCAACAAGAATATATTGCTTGTACGCGTGCAATTAACAAATTATATGTAATAAAGGAAGATAAAAATGAACATTAAACAATTGGTAAGTGAAAAAATAAAGATTGAAGGGGTAGATTCAAAGACTATATTTGACGCTCTAGCTATCCCACCAAACCCACAAATGGGCGATGTGGCTTTGCCTTGTTTTGGTTTTGCAAAAATAATGCACCGCGCACCAAATGTCATTGCGCAAGATTTGGCGAATGGTCTCAAAAATGACAAAATGATAGACCACACCGAAGTAGTGAACGGATATCTAAATATATATTTAAACAAGCAAGAGGTGGTGTTGGCCATCGTAAATGAACTAATGCAAAAACCAGTACTTAGTAGCAATACAAGTGGGTGTGGTAAAAAATTTTGCATAGATTTTAGTAGTGTAAATATAGCCAAAGAGCCACATATAGGACATTTTGCTAGTACCGTTATTGGCGCTAGTATAGCAAGATTATACGAGGCAAGTGGTTACAACGTCGTACGTATGAATTACCTGGGTGACTATGGTAGTCAATTTGCAAAACTTGTGCATGGGTATCAAGTTTGGAGTAATGAACAAGAAATCAAACAAGGTGGTGTAGGTGCGTTGCAAAAACTATATATTCGTGCAAACGAAGAGTGCGCCACCAACCCACAATTTTTGAGCGAGTGTCGTGAGACGTTTAGGCTCATGGAAAACAAAGACCCAGAGATTATGCGTCTGTATGATTGGTTTAAGACTATCTCGATACAAGAGTCCAAGCACGTATTATTTGAGCCACTTGGCATCAATTTTGACGACTGGCGTGGCGAAGCGTATTACTCACAATTTACCAATGATGTGTTAGATGAATTAGATAAAAAAGGTATCTCCAAACAGAGTCAAGGTGCTACTATCGTAGACCTAGAGCCATACAATCTAGGCGTTGCGTTAGTAAAACAGACCAACGGCACGACCCTTTATTGTACCAGAGACATTAGTGCAGTCTTGCATAGACATGCAGAATATAATTTTGACAAGTGTATTTATGTTACTGGGCAAGAGCAAGATTTTTATTTTCAACAATTATTCAAGATAATCGAGTTAATGGGATATGCTTGGGCATCTAATCTTGTGCATGTCACTAATGGACGTTTGCGTGTACCAGAGGGCCGTTTGTCTAGCCGTCTAGGTAGTGTCGCGCTTGCCAAAGATATTATGGCAGAGGCGGTACAAAAAGCAGGTGAAATAATAGAGCAACGTACAAAACAGCCCGCTGACCAAAAACTTGCGCAAGATATTGGTATCGGTGCTCTTATCTTTAGTGTGCTAAAGTCGGATATCTCAAAGGACCGTGTGTTTGTGACAAGCGAAGCACTTAATTTTGACGGCGAAACAGCTCCTTACATTATGTATACACATGCGCGTTGTTGCAGTATTTTAACTAAAGCTCAAGTAGGCGAAGAGTGTGACTACAGTGATGTTACTAGTAGTGGTTGGGAAGTCGTAAAGTTACTTAACGACTACAACAACACAGTATTATTGGCACAACAAAAGAATGACCCAAGTTTTGTGTCCAAATATCTAATCAGTCTAGCAACAGCGTTTAATAAATTTTATCATGACACAAAGATTATAGATGACAATTTAACTAAGACAAATGCAAAACTGAGGCTAGTAGAATTGGTCAAGCGCACACTGTCTGAAGGGCTAGGGCTATTAGGTATCTCTGCCCCACAAAAAATGTAATTTTAAAAAAGAAATAATAAGTATATGTTTAGTGTAGCAGAAAAATTAAAGCATTTAGAAAAATTAGGCATTAAAGGGAATCTTGATGAGATTGAAAAGATGTACAGAGGACAAACATTTGACACGTCAGACGTAAACTACAAAAAACTTGTCAAGTTATCATATAAATTGTGCGACGAATTTAATAAGATGTCGGTAAGGTGCTAAATCCTAATCCAGTTGTAGTAAAATTTGCTGAGCGTCGTAAACAAGAAATTTTGGACATACTTTTCCCACTTCATGGCAAAAACTTGCAAGTTGGCGACAATCTGGCATGTGATATAATGGGGAGTGTAGAGTTGGGCGACAACGTCACCATCGGTGACAATGTTTCGCTTGCTGGAAACATTTCGGTTGGCGATAATGTAAAGATTGGCAACGATGTTGTTTTGCAGTGTATCGGGCACAATATGTTTTATTTAGATAGGCATTTGCCAGAAAAAGGGCCAATGCGTGAAGATAATACCAGCGCTGGAATTTTTGTTTGTGGCAATACAATGTTGGTGGACGGCACTTTGGTTGGGCCAAACGTATGGCTTAATCACAACACTCAAACAGGAGAGTTGGTAACTCGTACCAAAAACGTAACTCAATTAGGTGATGAAACAATCTTGGATTTGAATGCAGGCATGTAATTGCCTGTTTTCGTTTTGTAACATATCCAAGTATTTTGTCTAATATATTAGAGTAAAAACAAGTAGGTGTGTTTTGTTAGAACAACAAGTATTAGATTTTATACCAATTAAGTTAGAGTGGCTGTGTATTATGGTTGCATCGATGTTGCCTCTTGTGGAGATACACGGAGCGATTCCATTTGGGTTATCCCAGTCAATTTGGGGTGAAAATGTCTTACCATTATGGCAAGTGTGTTGCTTTAGCCTTCTTGGTGCATGCATAATGGCAACTATAATTTTGGCTATATTGTTTTTGTTTACAAAAATTATTTCAAAAAATAAAAGATTTTTAAAGATTTACACAAAATTTAACTTGTGGCTAGAAAGCAAATTTTTTAGATACAATACATCTAATGCAAACAATAAAACGTTAAAACGAAAAAAATGGTGGACACTTGTATTGTTTAATGCGGTGCCTTTACCTTTTTCGGGTGTCTGGACATCTGGATTGCTGGCTATGTTCTTGAATCTATCTTTTCCGTTAGCACTAAGTGCGCTATTGGTGGGCAACATAATAACTGTGTTAGTGATAGCGTTATGTTGTACGATTTTTTCAGATTTTGTGGACTTGTTGTTGGTTGTATTTATTATAATAACTATATTGTTTATTATTTATCAATTGCTAAAATTATGTATTAACAAAATGTCTACAAAGCAACATACAAATAGTTTGTAAAAAATGTAGTTTTTAGATTGCAATATTTGTTTGTTTACGTTATAATTCAAAAATAAGGCGGAGGTCAGTATGCGACAAAGAGATGTACAAAGGAGAATGTTTTATACACCAAAAGATGGTCTAATGTTAGGGCTTTTGGGAGTGTTGACACCAGTGATAGCTATGTTGATTTTGGGCGTTGTTATGGTGTTTATTGCCCTTGCTGGAGGTGCGGGCTTTGAAAATCTTTTTGATAGTACCGTGTTCAAGTATATTACCCAAGTAATAGCGGAATGTGCCTTTGTGTTAGTGTTGTATGTTTACAATAAAATAGCCAAAGTGGATTTTGTTTCAGCTAGTCAATTCAAAACTGCGCCAAAATATTTAAATTGGGCGGTTGCCATTATTATTGGAATTGCTATGCCTATCTTTTTTAGTCCACTCATATCCATGTGGGAGCGCTTACTTGACCTTATTGGAATACAACTTCCAACTCTAGCGGATAGGGGCATTCCGTTGTCAACTGGCTGGGATTTGACGGTAGCCATATTGATATTAGGTGTGTTGCCAGCTTTTTGTGAAGAACTAATGTTTCGTGGTGGTATATTAAATGGACTAAGAGACAGAGGTGTTTGGTTTGCTGTATTATATAGTGCAATGTGTTTTTCGCTCATGCACGAGAGTTTGCAACAACTACCTTACACTTTCATACTAGGGTTGGTTATTGGTTATATTGTATATTACACGCGTTGTATTTGGTTAGGTATATTGATTCACTTTTGTAATAATGCCACAGTCTTAGTGTCGGGTTTTATTTCAAACGATGTATCAGAAAGTGGATTTAACGCTTTGACTGGAGCAGATATTGTGTATGCTATACTGATGACTGCAGTCGCTGTGACTTTGGTGGTAGGTGCAATGATATTTACCAAAAAATACAATCAACCTCACGGAAAAATCGACTCAAAAGATGTGACATCACTATCCAAAACGACTTTTGAGAATTCGCAAGACGGTGTCATATCAAAACCCATGCGTGCAACACCTCCACCAACGTCAACACCAGTAACAAAAGATTCATTATCAACGGCTATGGTGATTGCAACACCTATAATAGGTGTCGTTATGATTTTACTCAATATCTTTGTTTAATTGTAAAAAGGAAAAACTAAAAAGTGACTATCAACAACAAATCTATTTTTTATAGCGGTTTGTGCTATTTTGTGATTATGCTTGCCTTTATTGCTTTGCGTCTTATGTATGGTGCAGGGCTTTTTGGGAGTGTGACAGAGACAAGTTCGGATTATATTTGTACAATATTAGTCCAAGTCGTTCTTTTGGTGGGTCTGCCATTATTGTTCATGCACTACTGCGCCAAACAACCATACAATGTAATATTTAGACGTCATAAACTTAATCCTATAAATGGTAAAATGGTTGGTTGGTCAATCTTGTTAGGTATTTGCGTTTTTGTAGTTATTTTGTACGTATCTACGTTTTGGTCAGGGATGCTAAATGCATTTGGCTATTCATCTAGTGGAATATCTGATTCGTCCACCAGTGATTCACCAATATTGGATTTGATATTAGGTATAATCTTTGTAGGAGTATTACCTGGTTTTTGTGAGGAATTTTCGCACCGTGGAATGGTGTTGGGCAATCTAAAGCCAGATGGGGCAGTTAGGGCAATTTTGTTAAGTTCACTACTGTTCGCACTGATGCACCTAAACATTGTACAATTTGGTTATGCGTTTGTTGCTGGGCTAATTTTGGGTACAGTGACCTTAATGACCAAATCTATCGTACCAGGTATGATAGTTCATTGTGTGTCTAATAGTCTAAACGTATATTTGGAGGTGGCTAGCACAAACAACTGGTGGGGTGGAAATTTTTATACAGTACTTAACACATTTTTGAATAATGGAAACTATATGCTCGTGTTTTTGGTTAGTTTGTTGGTTCTTTGTTTGGTGGTAGGTGTAATTTTTTACATTATGTTTGTATTATTCAAGCATTCAAAAGTCAATGAATATTTTGCGTTTAAGAAAAACTTGCAAAAACGTCTTAGTAATGACGACTATAGTCAACATATAGACCTAAATAATGACGAAGAAGTCTTTAGACTTTATCAAGAAACGCAAGTAGCAAGAATAGAGAGCCAGATGTTAAAAAGTAATCTAACACTAGGACAAATACAACAGACTTTGGACAGGACTACATTGATGTCTATAATGTTGGACGAGGATGTATCCAAAAAACATAAGATTGACCATTTGGATTATGTATTTTATTATTGCAGTATATTTTTAGGCTCTGTAGTGACATTTATGACCTTTTTGTGGGGAGTAATTTAGATATTAAATTTAACAAAAAAAAAAGATAATGCAACACGCATTATCTTTTTCTCTTGTAATAATGTGGAAAACATTTAACTTTTCCACATTATTAACTTAATGTTGGTATCTCGTATTTGCCTAATTTTTTTAGTTTATTAAAGAAAACTTTTAAAAACTTTGGCCTGTTGGCTCCTACGACCATAGTCAGCCTACCACCGTCGTGAAAATTTGCATATGTACGACCAACGTGTTCTTTGGTATCCACTGTGATATCCGCCTTGACGGTATCAAATATCTCAGGATGCAAAAAGTAGAAAATAACGCAACAATCGTTTGTGGCAATTGCTTTGATGCCTTGCTCTAACAAATCTGGCTCCCAGTAGGTCTCGTATGTCTTTGCAAAAAATTGACCTACACTGTTGGTTCGTTTGATTTTGTTAACGTCTTTTTCGTCAAGTTGTGCCTTGTACCTACCAAGGTTGGACGGTATCATACTAAGTGGTATACCACTCTTTAACACAATGTCAAAAGCCTCTGGGTCGGATGCAATGTTAAATGAATCATGGTCAGGAAAGCCTGGTGCACCGTAAGGACTGCCACCCATGAACATGATTTGCTTAATTAAATCTTTTGCGTCTGGGTGATGGGTCAATAAATTGCCAATATTAGTGTGAGGGCCCAAGACAAAGATGGTGATTTGTTGGGGATATTGTAATAACAATTTGTAAATAGCCTCAACTGCATCATCTTTGATAGGTTTGTGAGTGGCGCGTTGTGGGGCGATATACCCACCCAAGCCATATTTGCCATGTAGATATTCAGCATTGATAGGTTTACGAAACATAGGTGTACTAGCACCTTTTGCTATTGGAATGTCTAGGTTGAATAAATCTAGCAAGTGGCAAGCGTTGCGTGTAGCTTTGGTGATACCAACGTTACCGCAAACTGTTGTAATAAGTTTGATATCCAGATGTTTATCAAAAAAATTAAGCACTAGGGCAGTCGCGTCATCTACGCCTGGGTCTGTGTCGATGATTACTTTTTCTCTTTTCATTAGGGTCTCCTATGGTCTATTTTGTGAACATATGTTAAATTATATACTTTTTGGGCGATAAGTAAAGCAAAAAGAATAAATATTGTTCATTACGCGTCAAAAATTTGTGTTTTTTAGCAAAAAAATTGATGGATAATCTCAAAAACACTTGCACTTTTGTTTGTATTAAAGTAAAATTAATTGATAAAGACCGGTGAGGTAAAATGGAAGACAAAGACGAAGATTTTATGCATTTGGCGTTAGAGCAGGCAAAAAAGGCGTTTGACCGTGACGAAGTGCCGATAGGTTGTGTGATTGTTAGGCATGGTGTTGTACTTGCAAAAGGCTTTAACAACAAAATGCACAAACACAATGCTCTTGAACATGCAGAGTTGATTGCTCTAAAAAGAGCTCAAAAAAAGTTGCATGATTGGCATCTAAATGATTGTACTTTGTATGTGACACTTGAGCCTTGTCCCATGTGTGCAGGTGCTTGCATAAATACAAGGGTCGGCAAAATCGTCTTTGGCGCAAAAGACCCAAAAGCGGGTTGTTGTGGCTCGCTGTACAATTTGCCGATAGACCAGCGCTTTAACCATCGGCCAGATGTCGTTGGTGGAATATTAGAACAAGAGTGTGGTGACATTTTGTCAAAATTTTTTAAAAACAAACGAAAGGAGAAATAAAAATGGCAGTTATTGTTGAACAAGAGATTGACAACGATATAGAGACACTGTGGCAACGAGTAGTAAAAGAACCTGTAGATAGTGATGTTGATGTTATATTATTGTTGGTCAATCATCCTGAATGTGTGGTATCTCAAAAGAGTTATGATGTGTCGATATTAGGCAAGACTATTAGAGATTGGGTAAGGCTTGCTTTTGATAAATGTCACATTACAGAGTTGCGTTATACCGAAGGTGATGATATACTTTCGTTTGTTAGGCCATATGTAGGCAACAAACATTATACGGCGGTCTTTTATGCAGATACTCCTTTGTTTGAACGCAAAACTTTTTTGTCTATTCTAGATTATGTAAAGACCAAAGGTCTCAATGTTTGTAGAGTGGAGCGTGGTTACATTTTTGACACCGAATACATTTTGCAAGCACAGCGCATTTTTGCCCCACTCACTCCTGGGCTTGGGAGCAAAGATGATTTTTTGATAGCCAAAGATATGGATTCCATTTATAATATAAGTCAGATTTTGCGTGCTCGAATATTAGACTATTACACTCGTCAAGGGGTTAGATTTTTGGATAAATCTAGCGTATTTATCGATGCAGATGTTGTCATTGGTGACAATGTAGTTATTTATCCAAATAACATTTTGGAAGGGCACACTGAGATACAAGATAATGTGATTTTGGGGGCAGATAATCACATAAAAGATAGTGTTGTGGGCACGTCTAGCACGTTGTCTCATTCGGTTGTACAAAATAGCCAAATAAAGCCCAATAGCAATATTCTGCCATTTAGTTTTGTAGACAAAGGGATTGTGAAAAAATAGGAGGTACAAAAATTGAAATTGATTGTAGGACTTGGCAACCCAGGTGCAGAGTATGATGATACTCCACACAATGTAGGTTTTGCTGTGATAGATAATATTGCTAAGGTTGCAGGGGCAAAGTTTAGCCGTAAGGCAAAAAGTCAAGCATTGTGGGTGCAATGCAAATTTGCAGGTGTAGACGTTGTATTGATTAAACCTCAGACTTTTATGAATAATAGCGGTGATGCGGTTTTTGCATATGCGGACAAATATAATATTCAACCCAAAGATGTGTTGGTTATTCTTGATGACTTTGAGTTGTCCCCAGGGTTAATAAGGGGACGTTTGGAGGGCACTGGTGGGACACACAATGGACTCAAGCATATTGTTATGCGATTGGGCACGACAAGCTTCGCTCGTATCCGAGTAGGTGTGGGTATGCCAGAGAATAATCAAGATTATGCTGATTTTGTGCTGTCCAAAATGACAGGAAAACGTCTAGAAGATGTACATTTGGGCATGGAAAAAGCAGAAAAATTAGCAGAAGATTTTGTCAACGGTAAGAATATTTCGACAACCATGTAGGAGACGTAATGCTAGATTTAACACAACTGTTACAAAACAAAGAAACAGAACAATTTAATAGTTTAGTCCGCAAAAACAAAAATTTTGCGGTTTTTGGTTTAAATATAGGCGAAAAGATTGCTCTCACACAATCTATAGCGCGACCGATATGTTTGGTTGTAGAAAACGAACAAAGTGCTCAAAAATATTCCGAAGCATTCAAACTCTTGGGCAAACACGTGGTTACTATATCTCGCGAAGTGGTAGATTATACTTATCATTTAATGGAGTTTGGTAGTGATACCAAAGATAGGCAAGTGGCATTATTTGATATGTTGTTTAGTAATGTGGATTTGCTAATCTTGACACCTAACGTTCTAGCAGAACCAGTTGTACCTAAACAAATTTTTGTAGATAATGTCTTGACTCTAAGAAAAGATGCAGATATAGCCCCAGATGATTTAGTACAAAAGTTAACTGCCATAGGGTATTTGCGTACAAATAGTGTAGAACAAATGGGGCAGTTTGCCAAACGTGGAGATGTAGTAGATATTTTTCCATTAAATTTTTCTGTACCTGTCCGTGTTTACTTTTTTGATACACAAATAGAAAAAATAACTACGTTTAATATTTTGTCACAGTACGCTATCGAGCCTTTGCAAGAGCTAAAAATTTGCCCTAATGGCTACATTTTGGACACTGGTCTAACAAAAGACCTGCAAACCAGTTTGACTCAAGCTGTCAAACTAGCATCCAAGTCGGCAGAAAAGCACAAAAAACCAAATGAATTTTTGGCAAATCTCAATAGCTTTGCTCCTTTAAAAGAGAGTTTAAATATATCAATGTCTCTCTCAATGTTCAAGTTTTTGTCTGTTTTTATGCATGTAGATAATATTTTATCATACCTAAACAACCCACTTGTTATTTTTGACCAACCTAAGATTTGTTTTGAACAACTTTCCAACTATTTAGACAATTTGTCAACCAACATTAATGACGGCATAGAGTGCGGATTGCTATTAAGTGCGCACAAAAATCTACAATTGCAACCAAATGACGTAATACAAAACCTTAGTAGTTATCAAAAAATTAGTTTTCAATCTATATTGACGCAAAACAAATTTTTTGCACCAGATGAAGTGTTGTCTATAAGTACGAACCCTTTGCCTAATTTTAATGGTAACTTTAAAGAACCAGCTCACGAGATAGCACGGCTAGTAAATATCGGCGACAAGGTATTATTTTGTGCCAAAGACAACAATGATGCAGTTTCTATGCAACAGGGGTTGACTAAGAGTACGAACTTGCAAGCAAAGATTATTACAGATTTATCAAAAACAGCAAAAAACGGCATAAATATAGCAGTTTTACCAATCAAATACGGCTTTTCTTTTAGTACTATGCACTTGTATGTATTTGGTTTTAATGAAATCCAGACAAGGCATAATATTAAAAAAACAGTATCCAAGAACAAAAATGCATTTTCGTCACAACTTACACTGCCAAAAGTGGGTGAATATGTAGTACATGATGTACATGGTATTGGTATTTGCGAGGGTGTTAAACAGTTGACTGTTAATAATGCTACACGTGACTATCTAGTTATAACTTATAAGAATAACGACAAACTCTATGTTCCTACTGAGCAGATAGATATGCTGTCTAGATATGTAGGTTCAGACAAAAATCCTACTTTAAATGTCCTTGGTGGGACTCAATTTGAAAAAATTAAGCAAAAAGTTCGTAACAGTGTAAAACAACTGGCTATTAACCTTATCCAACTTTACAAAGAGAGGCAACAACTAAAAGGTTTTAAATACGAGATAACAGACGAGATGCGCGAGGACATTGACCAAAGTTTTGCTTATACATTGACGGCTGACCAGCAACATGCAGTTGAAGATGTTTATGCAGACCTAAGTCTTGGTAAAATTATGGATAGACTTGTTGTGGGTGATGTAGGCTATGGCAAGACCGAAGTAGCCATTCGTACTGCGTATGTTACAGCATTAAATGGCAAGCAAGTAGCAATTATGGCGCCAACAACAATTTTGTGTGAACAACATTACAATACTTTTGTGGCGCGTCTGGATAATTTTGGAATAAAAGTTGCATGTATAGATAGATTCAAAACCAAGAAAGAGCAAAAGCAAATTTTGTCCGACCTAAAGAATGGCAAGATAAATATTATTTGTGGCACGCATAGATTGTTGTCTAAGGATGTTGAATTTTTTGACTTAGGCTTACTTGTGTTGGACGAAGAGCAAAAGTTTGGTGTAGGCGATAAAGAAAAAATAAAAAACATGAAAAAATCTGTCAATGTTTTGACACTCTCGGCAACACCAATTCCGCGCACTTTGCATATGTCACTTGTGGGTATACGGGATATTAGTGTCATTGAGACGCCACCAGTAGATAGGTTGCCAGTCCAAACCGTTGTATCACAATTTAGTAATACTTTGTTAACTACTGCTATCAACCGTGAACTTGACCGTGGTGGGCAAGTGTTGGTTGTTGCACCGAAGATTGTGGGGCTAGATGATTTACAAAAACGTATAAACGAACTAACTGGCAACAAACTTAGGGTGGCACAAGCACATGGTCAAATGGACAAAGAAAAGTTAGAGAGCACGATGTTACAATTGTACCGTGGTAACATTGATGTGCTGATTGCGACTAGTCTAATCGAGAATGGTATTGACTTGCCAAATGCGAATACTTTGTTTGTAGTTAATTCCGAAGATTTTGGTCTGTCACAATTGTATCAATTGCGTGGACGTGTGGGGCGCAGTGATAAACTTGCGTGGGCGTATTTTACGTATATGGACGAAACAAAAATAACTAGCACCACTTATGCACGATTAACCACTTTGTTAGAGTATTCGCAGTTAGGTAGTGGCTTTAAGATTGCTATGCGAGACCTAGAGATTAGGGGTGCAGGAGATGTTTTTGGTGCTAACCAACATGGACAAATGGCACAAGTTGGTTATGATATGTACTGCAAACTTTTGGAAAGCGAGATTTCGGAACTGCAAGGTAAGACTATTGATGCATTACGTCCAAGTAGAGTAGATGTAGACGTGGATGCTTTCATACCACAATCTTTTAGCGAAGATACAGATGAGCGTATGGAGTTGTACAGCATGATTGCTGGTATTAGTACTTTAGATGACTACAATAGGGTGCTAACTGGCATAAGTGACCGTTGGGGCAATGTGCCAGAGCCCGTTTTAGGGCTTTGTAAAGTGTCACTTGTAAAGACTCTTGCTGAAAAATATGGCATTGAGAGAGTTAGTTTAACACATAAAAAGGCTATATTATATATAGCACTAGATTATAGGGATTTTGCAGACCAAATGACTACAAAAATATCTACACACGCTGATTGGCGTGTTTACAAAAAAGATAATTGGGCAATATTTGAGAGAGTAAGTCAAAAAGGCAATTGGGAAGAAAATTTTGACTCAGTTATTAAGATTTTGAACTAAAATTTAACAAAATATATTCAAAAGGTTGACGAAATACTAAGTTTGTTGTACAATGCTAAGAAACTAGATTTTTGGGGTGAATTATCGATGACTACAATAAAAAAATCAAACCATACTATTCGTAAGTTATTGACACTTTTGTTAGTGCTCGTTTTTGCTTTTGTTCCACTGCTAGCAGGGTGTGACTTGGTTACACTAAACCAAGGTAAATATTTGTCCGAGACTGTGGCACAATGGAGGGACGTTAAAATAACTAAGGAAGACCTTATTCGTACGTATAACAACTACGGTAATTCTACCTACGATTCATCAGGAGAAGTTACCAAAGAAGGTATCGAACGTACCATAGACCTACTTGTCAAACGTGCTGTATTGGTGCAATATCTCACTAGCGATGACAATGGTCCAGTCGTAACACTGACAATGGCACAACAAAACGAGATTTGGCAAAATGTCTACGATAGTATCAACAATTCAATTCGTTCGGTAGAGGATGATTTACGTCTAGATGATGATGCTTCACTTAGTGATACCACAACTGAGAGTGATGAGGATTCGGACGTTAGTGAATATTCTGCATACAAATCAACATATACATTAGAGCAAGACTCTAACGGAGATTATTACCTCCAAAAGGTAACCGAAGACGCAACAGTAGAGAATGTATCCAAGGCTTTGTATGACACTAATGCAGTGCTCACAACATCCGAAAAAGCTAACATTGCTTACACAAATTTTAAGAATAATTACCTGAATTACACAGACAAATCTGGTTACACAGATCGTGCTCTATCAAAATATCTCAACAACTTGATACGAAACGAAGACGGTAGAGGGTTGTCTACTGAGCCAAAAGAAGCGTTTTTGCGTGAAGTAGAGCGTATCTACAAGATTTATTATGACAATGAGATTTTGACAGTATTCCAAGAGCAATTCGAAGATAATACTGGCATTACTGTAGATATGGTACAAGCAAAGTTTAAGGAGTTGTATGACTCTCAAAAAGAACAATATACACTAGACTCTAGTACTTACAAAACCAACATGCAATCTACATCTACCACATCATATTACAATCCATCTAGTGACGTTAATAACTGGTTCGAAGTTTATCATTTGTTGGTCGGTTTTAGCGATGAACAAACAACCGAGTTGGATAATCTAAAGACAATGCTAAAGAATGGTGAGATTATCCTTGATGAATACAACAAAGCAATAGCAAATGTCAAGAATGCAACCATTGCAACCAACCGCTTTACTGGTGAAACAATGCCTTATTCACAATTATTACAAGAAGTGCAAAAAGCGCTTGATAGTTTGGACAGCACCGAAGCAAAAATTGCTAAATTTAGAGAGTTTGTCTATGCGTACAGCACTGATACAAGTTCAATCACTGCAGAAAATGGTATGTACATTCCGCTAGACAGTAGTTTAGACAATATGGTCGAAGAATTTGCAGATGCTAGCCGTGAATTGTATAATACAAAACAAAAAGGTGCGATTTCTGACTATGTTGAGACGCAATATGGTTTTCATATCATTATGTACACAGGTGATGTAGCGAATGTTGTTTACACTGACAACACCAACGCACTTATGGCAAAGTTGGATTCTACTTTACTAAACAATATAACTAACAAAACTATGTTAGATAAAGTAATAGAGCAAATATCCTTTGACAATTACGCCAACTACGAAGAGAGTTTGATTAATCAAATCATGTCAGGCTATGATACAATCTATTATGTCAACGCCTACAAAGATTTGTATGAATAGTGAATAGATAAGATTTTAGTTTAGTATTATTGAAACTAACAAAAAAGAACCCAACATAAAAATTGCTAGGTTCTTTTTTATTACATTATTAAAAAAATATTTGTACTAATCAGTATTTTAGTTTATTTATTTAAACAAAAGAACTGCCTTAGTTAAGGCAGTTCTTTTGTTAATTTGTAAATTGGTGACTCTACCGGGATTCGAACCCGGGGCTCCACCGTGAAAGGGTGGTGTCTTAGACCGCTTGACGATAGAGTCTTATGGTAGCGATAAAAGGATTCGAACCTTTGACCTATCGGGTATGAACCGATCGCTCTAACCAGCTAAGCTATATCGCCATTCGCATTATAAATGTAAAGATATTGTAACACATAAAAAACTATTTGTCAATAAAAAAATTAACAATTGCTTGTTAATTTTGTTTGTTAGTGGTCAATAATATAATTGCCAAATTATCAAGAATATGTTATCATTAAACAATATATTTTTTTAAGTGTTGCGTAATACATAATATTAACAAAAGGGGCATTGTTATGTCAAATATTAGATTTATTAGTTTTGAAGGTATTGATGGTAGTGGTAAAACTACGCATGTAAAATCATTTTGCAACTATTTAATAAACCGTGGAATAGATGTTATTAGTTCTCGCGAGCCAGGAGGTACACCTTTAGGTGAAGATGTCCGAAGTTTTGCGTTGAAGCAATATGCTGACAAATCTAAAAAGACAGAGTTATTTTTGTTCGAAGCATGTCGAGCAGAGCTTTTTAAACAAGTGATTGCACCAGCATTACAGCAAGGTAAGATGGTCGTGGTAGATAGGTTTTGTGATAGCACACTTGCTTATCAAGGGTATGGCAACGGCAACAATCTTGACACTGTCAAATTTGTAGACGATTTTGCTACCGACGGACTAAAGCCGGATTTGACATTTTATCTGGATATAGACCCACAAAAAGCTTTGGAGAGACGTGCTGGTAGAGCAGTAGTAGACAATATAGAAGAGCGTGGATTAGAATATCAAATGCGTGTGCGACAAGGGTATCTAAATATCCTAAGAGATAACCCTAATCGAGTAGTATTGATTGATGCAAACCAGAGTATAGATGCGGTAGACAAATCTATAATTAGCGAATTTTTGCAGAGGTACAAAGACTAATGGCAGATGAACTAAACTTTAAGGAAACACAGATTTACAACGAAATAATCAATGATGAGATGATGCATAGTATAATGCTAATTAGTCACGATAAGGATATGCTGGATTTTTATGCGTACAAGATAGTTTGCACTATGTTTTGCTCGAGCGAAAATAAACCTTGCGGGGTATGTCCAAACTGTCAAAAGATAAAGCATAATAATATGGTAGATGTACTAACATATCCAAAAGATGAAGATGTTCTAAAATCTACAGAACTCAGTGAGTTGATAGATTCTGTATATGAATTACCATTTGAACATAGTAAAAAAGTGTATATAATAAACAATTTTTCGGATATAGATATATTGATGCAAAACAAATTATTAAAGACTCTAGAAGAACCACCTAATCACGCGTATTTTATATTAAAAGTGACAAATGATACTGCGGTATTGCCGACAATAAAATCCCGTTGTCAAAAAATATTATTGCCAAAAATGGATAAAAATGCATTGATAGATTGTTTACAGCAAAATAATGCCGATATTGATATTATCTCTATGTCAGTTGCTTTTTGTGATGGCTCATTGGCTTTGGCAAAACAATATGCCAGTAGTACAACTTTTGCCGAAGATGTTGACTTTGTATTTGATTTGTTGCTAAACTTTAAAAAGTCTTGGCAAATGGTGGATTATGCAAGTGTGTTGTATAACAAAAAAGATGAGATACTGGATATCATCCATATATACTTAAAAATTTTGCAGGATACCACATACCATGTTTTGGGGTTGAATGATTTGATAACTCTCACAAAATATATAGATAAACTAGATGCAATAGGCAAACAGTTTAGCCTAGATGCTATGATACAGATGATAAAGGACACAACTCTTGTGATAGAAAAGTTAGAAAGAAACTGCAATTATAACACTATTGTCGATGAGTTTTTGCTAGGGATATTGGAGGATAAACACAAATGGCCAGTTACATAAATTTTGTATTTATGGTGGATACTAGACCTCATAAGTTGGAAGTGCCACCAGAGATAAAAAAAGGTGACAAAATTATTGTTCATCTGGACAATGCTAATGAGCTTGCCGAAGTTGTTTCTATTGCTTCGGATAACAAAGATATTGATGATAGATTTAGTTTTGTTAGGATTGCAACGGACCAAGATAAAAAACAGCAAACAGAAAAAATAAAAAATAGCATTCAAATAAAGAGTAAAGTCCAAAATGTAATTGAAAAACATAATTTGAAACTAAAACTTATAAAAGTACATATGTCTTTTGATGGTAGTAAATTGTTGGTTGTCTACACTGCACCCGAACGTGTGGACTTTAGAGAGTTGGTCAAAGAGCTTGCGGGGTTCTTTCACACTCACGTAGAAATGCATCAGGTTAACGAGCGTGAAAGTGCTTGCATTTTAGGTGGTTTTGCAGAGTGTGGACAGGAGTTGTGTTGCCGTAGGTTTTTACGTGACCCCAAATTACCTAGTATAAAAATGGCAAAAACGCAAGACATGGCACTTAGTCCAAACAAGATTAATGGTGTCTGCGGTAAGTTGCGATGTTGTTTGACTTTTGAGTATGGTGACTACAAGCAAGTTTTGGATAAAATGCCAGTCCTAAATAGTAGGGTTGATACTCCCAAAGGGAGTGGTAAAGTTGTATACCTAGATTTGATGCGTGAACAAATCCGTGTGCAGTTTGGAGAAGATGATGTGCAAAGTTTTTCGTTAAACGAAATTAAAATTGCATAGTACTATGCATAGTATACCGCATAGTACTTATTTTTTGTGAGTTTTACATAATTTTACATATTAAGCACCCAACAATAGCACCAACAAAACACGCAAGCAAAGCTAATGGAATGGCGTACCATAGTTTTTTGACCTTTGTTTGACTAAAATAAATTGTAGCAACATAAAAGATTGTTTCACTGCTACCAACCAACACACAGCCACAGCGTGAAATGTAACTATCTACTCCATATTGTGTAAAAATGTTTTGTAATACAGCCAAACCGCCACTGCCACTAAATGGGCGTATGAGTAACAATTCGGATAGTTCAGCGGGTATACCAAAGAATGTTAGTACAGGTGCTAATATGTTGGATAATACAGTTACTAAACCTGATACTCTAAATAGTTCTAACGCAAAGAATATTGCAATGAGATAAGGGAATAGGTTGTAACATAGTTCTAGTGCGCGTTTTGCCCCTAGTACAAAAGTGGCATAACAATTGACGCGTTTTATAGTAGCATAGATTATCAACAAAAGTAATAAAATTGGAATGATTAAGATGCTGAGATTCAAAATTTACCTTTCTTTTTTGTTATTTTTGCCATTATTTTTACTCCCGCAACGCCAACTGCAGTAGATATGGCAGTAGCAATAAGGCTGGGCAATATTATATCACTAGGAGAGAGACTCCCATTCGTGGCTCTAAGACTGATAACGGTAGTTGGCAAGAGTTGAATACTGGTGGCGTTGATAATCATGAGCATAATCATTTGGTGCGAGGCACGGATGCTAGAGTTGTATTGGTCTAGTTTTTGCATCGCTTTGATACCCATAGGTGTGCATGCGTTGCCCAATCCTAGCATGTTGGTTGATAGATTAAGAGCAATGTAGTTTTTGGTTTCTTTGTCTGTATCTCCAAACAGCCAGTCAATTATTGGTGAAAGCATGGAAGATAATGCTGTACTTAGCCCAGCTTTGTCCAGTATCTCAATAATACCCAACCAAATAGCATAAATGCCTAATAACTTTATGAGCAAATCTATTGCATTTGTGCTAGAGATGACCATGCTATTTACAACTTGTTCTGGTGAATTAAAAATCAAGACTATAATGCTTGCAACAATCATAAAAAACCAAACTCTGCGCATGATGTAATCTATGATTTCTAAATTTGTTATATACATACTTTACTAAATTTATCTTTTTTGTTAAAATGGAAAAAAGAAGGTATTATATGATAGATGTACATACGCACTTAAACGATGAAAAGTTGTTTGGTATTAGTCAACATATTATTAAAAATTTGGAAATACAATGCATATCCAAAGTGGTTGTGCCTAGTTGTGACAAACAGATGAATAAAAACGTATTAGAGCTTGTCACACTATATGACAATGTTTTTGGGGCGTTGGGTATTCACCCTAGTAATATCGTGGATTTTGATGTTGAAATGTTAAGTTTGTTAGAATCAAATCACCAAAACTCAAAGATTGTTGCCATAGGTGAGATAGGATTGGATAATCATTATCCGAATAGTGACCTCAATGCACAAACGGAAGTTTTTGTTGCACAATTGCAATTTGCAAAAAAATATAACTTGCCAGTTATTTTACATTTAAGAGATGCGTGGGACGAGTTTTTTGACTTATTATCTAACAACCGTTCTTTATTTTGTAATGGCGTAGATGTACATTGTTTTGATGGAGATATAGAGATAGCAAGGCGTTTGTTGGACGCGGGTTTTTTGATATCCCTTACTGCATTGAGTGTAGAAAACAAACCAAAACTTAGGGAAATGATTAATTTTTTGCCAATGGATAGATTTATGGTTGAAACTGATAGCCCTTATTTGCTTCCACATAAATACAAGCACGAACAACCTTACAATACCCCAAATAATGTTTGGTACGTTGCACAATGTGTTGCTCAATACAAGAATATTCCAATAGAAAAAGTAGAAGAATGTACAACTAGCAACGCATATCAATTATTTAAAAGATTAGGAGATAATGATGCAAAATAATAGTAAATTTCATTTTAAACATAGTTTGGGGCAAAATTTTTTATCAGATGATGAATTGTTAGATAATATATTGCTAGACGCAAAAGTTGAGAATGATTCAAATGTTTTGGAGATAGGTGCGGGTGCTGGTGCACTTACTGCCAAGCTTTGTCAAAAG
The DNA here is from genome assembly GCA_900321185.1 of uncultured Eubacteriales bacterium. Lineage (GTDB taxonomy): Bacteria > Bacillota > Clostridia > Christensenellales > UBA1242 > RUG666. The sequence goes on along the minus strand of ONVD01000010.1, from coordinate 15,666 downwards.
CTAACAAACGGACATTTGCTATCAGTTGAGATAGACAAATCGTTACAACCAGTATTAACTAAAAAATTAAATAATTACGATAACGTAACACTTATTTTTGATGATATCCTAAAAATTTCACCTCAACAGATAAGTAATGAGTTTTTGGGCAAGCCGTTCAAAGTGGTTGCTAACTTGCCTTATTACATTACTACTCCTATTTTAGAATATCTTTTAAATAATGATTTTGCTATTACGGATATAACAGTTATGGTTCAACTTGAGGTAGCAAAAAGACTTTGTGCGGATGTAGGTACTAAAGATTATGGTGCTATAACACCTATTTTACAACTCTATGGTCATACATATATTACTAGAGTGGTAGATCGAACGATGTTTAGACCTCAGCCAAAAGTAGATTCTGCAGTTGTGCATATGGATATTCTCAAGAATAACTTAGACAAAAAAACTATATCTGATGTTATTAAAAAATGCTTTTTAATGCGCCGAAAAACCTTGCAGAATAATCTTATGGCATCATTTAATCTAGATAAGGATACTGCACAGCAGAAAATATTACAATTAGGCTTGTCATCAAGTGTTAGAGCAGAAGAACTCAGTTTGTCAGAGTTTATCAAGTTAGGACAACTTTTAAAAGGCGAAAATTAGTTGCCTTTTATTTTTTTTGTACTCAAAACATATATATTTGGAATATATATATACAAAAGGAGTGTTTATGACGACTAGGACATTGATTTTAACTGGTACTACTCAAGCAACAAACGTCACTGCGGTATTAAGCGTGACTGGAGAAAGCTCATTGTTTTGCAATTTAAAAACATACAACTTAAAGTCTCAAGATTTGTATTGCCTTGCTGTTCTTGTGGGGCAAGTATCTTATATTGCCCATAATATTGACTCACAACTTCGTTTTGATTTTGTTATTGATAATGCTAATATCCAAGATGATATAAAGATAGCACTGTTTGATGAAGAGAAAAAAGAATGCAAACTTTCTAATAATTTAAACAATGAAGATATACAAACATTGAGTAAGTTGATGGACGAATTTGAACAAAAGAATGCGGTGCAATCTAATCTAGAAAACTCAGTGCATAGTACAGCAAAAATTGATGAAAGTGTGCAAAAAAATGATGTAGAAAGTATTCAAAATGATGTTAATGATACCAATATAGAGGATAAAGAAGTAGCAAGTCCAAGTTTTTTGGATAGTATCGCTTTGCAACTTGATGAAGTATTTAAACAAAATTCAGAATGTACAGAAATCGAAAATTTGATACCCAATTCAAAGTGGGTGAATGTGGATATGGATAACCCTGAAGGTAGTACGCATTATATCTTAGGCAAGATTTTTGATGAAGAGAATAATGTCAAATATATTTGTTATGCAGTGCCAACAACGAATAAAAACTCACAAAATATAGATATAGATTTGGATTATGCTCAGTGGTTGCCAACCAAACCAGAAGATGAAAATTCGGCAGGTTATTATATAATGTATCAAGATGCCAATACTGGAGAAACAATAAAATTTGAAGATTAATAATAGAGTGCATAGTATTAGTACTATGCACTCTATTGTTATGTATTATGCACAAATTTTACGAATAGTTAGGCTTATCAGCGCTGATATTTTAGTGTTTTGTTTAAAAACTCCCATTTTGTAGGTCATGAGTTTTATTTCGGTTTTTTTCTAAAATATTTGCTGTTCGTCTAAAGTTGTAAGTGGTGAGTGTGGGGGCAATAGGGTTGGCTGTTGGGGAGTTGTTAGGTGTGGAAGATTGTTCGGTTGTAAAGAGATTATTTAGGTTTAGTTTGGGCAACAATTGTATCAAATCACCTAATAGTGATATGTTGTTTTTGTTTTTTGTTGGTGTTTTTGGGATGCTAGTCTGTTGAGAGAGTTGAGTCGTATATTGTTTTGGGGCGACAAATTTTTTCATTTTTCTCTCCTTTTATTATCAATAATTAATTGACGAAAATTTGATTTAGTGGTATTATATGACAAAATGACAAAATGTGTGTTTGTTGTAAAAAATGACAAAGGAGTTTGACTAAATGAATTCTACAACAATTAGTAAAAGTTCGATTTTTAAAAGGATGTTTATCTCATTTGTGTTAATGCTTAGCGTCGTTTTTGGTTTTGTAGCGTGTGGTACAAATGTTGGTTTTGATGATGGTCCTGCTAGCACTGATGTAGTAATTGGTAATGGTACCGCATCAGTTAGTTACGGAGATTATGTCTATTACGTTAATGGTTACCAAAGCTACAGTGATGTAGCTGACACAAATGTGTATGGTAATGTGACATACTCTGCAGTTTATCGCACCAAATTAGTTAACGGCAAGGTAGTGGAGAATGAAAAAGAATTGGATGAGGATGGCAACGAAGTTTTTGACAAAACCCAAGGCATTCAGAACACAGGTATTTTGGTTTCAAAAGTCTGTGGTTTTGAAAGTACAAAGTTGTATATTTTTGATGGCTATCTATACTACACCACACCTGGCAACCAAGTAGCAAGAGACGGCACGATAGAGAATGACCACATAGATTTTTGCCGTATCAAGATTGATGGGCATTCTAGAGGCGAAAAACTCTTTACTAGTGACTCCACATTGACGGATATTAGTTTTTATATGTACCAATATGCGGGCAAAGCGTACTTGATTGTAAAAGATGGTACTACACTCAAAATAGCGGAATGTACAAAAACCACTTTTAATCTTAACATTTTGAACAGCGATGATTACTCAATTGCAAGCATTGCTCCAACTCGTTATACTCGTAGTGACGACACGGTGTCTAGTATCGACAACTCTGTTTACTTTGTTTACACCAACAGTGATATCACCACAGGTAACGTTTTGGCAAAATATGACCTATCTACCAAAAAAGTTACCAATCTAAGTGAACGTGGCACTGGCACTTACACGTTGCTAGGGTCGGTAGGTGGTAGATTGTACTACAACAAGCAATTGCTTACCAGCCCTGGTACGAGCGGAGCATATCTATACTACAACACACTTAACGGCGAAACATTCGACACTACCGAAAAACAATTGTCAAGTGTTGCTTATACTGCATCAAATATCTATCTCTACAACTCAGACAAGATTGGAGCATACATTAACAACGGCTCTAACGTTTACCGTTTTGATAGTGACGGCACCAAAACTCAGATAATTACAGGCAATGCAACCATCGTGGCGCAAAAAGGCAACTATCTATTCTACACTTTAGATAATACGTTGTATCGTCTAGATGTTGCAACAAGTGGGGCAACTGCAGAAAGTTTGTTGTCACTTGCTAGTGCAAACGCTGTTACAAATACTCTTAGCGTTGTTTCACCTACAAAAGTATTTTATCTCAAAGAATACACAAATTCGTCTCGTACTTCTTATTACATGCATATGTTAGATACATCTATTCAAACAGATGACGGCAACTATGACCATTTTATTGGTGTGCTTGAAGAAAAGGACTATGTCGAAGATGACAAAGAGAGTGATTAACACTCTTTTTTGTTTTATTAAAAATTTGTTAAAAATTGTCAATTAGATGTTGACTATTAAAATATTAATTGTTATACTTAAAAAAAACGAAGAGATTATGTTTTATGAGAAACAAGCCTGATGAATTTTATGAAGAGCAAGATGTACAAGATACCAAACCAAACAAGGGCAAAAAGTTTGGGGTTGGTATGTTGATATTAGGTATTGTGGGAGCTATTTTATTTATAGCAGGTATTGCATTGTTTGTGATAGCGGGTACTGGGAGTATGGCAGGGCCGCTTGTAGGTATGCTACTCTTCGGAGTAGGAGCAGTTCTAATGGGTATAGGGTTTTCCCCTTTAGTTACTAAGGTTGGTGCAAAAATTAACAAAGGCACAATGGAATATGCGTCCGAAGACTTAAAGAATATGTCCAAGACTGCTATTAACTTGAATAAAGATATCCAAGAAGAGAATAAGGACAGTCTATCTCAAATGGCGTCTACCATGGCGGAGATTAATCAAACAGCAGTCACCACTACTGCACGTGCGGTCAAAAAAGGATTAAAAGACACCAAGTTTTGTAAAGAATGCGGTGCACAAATTGATGCAGATTCCAAATTTTGTAACAATTGCGGAACAAAACAATAAACAAAGGCATATAATTAACCGTAAAATGACAGCAAAAAGACGTTGTTTAGTTTAGAATTATGAGAACTTATACAAAAAGAACCTAACAGATAGAGTTGTTAGATTCTTTTTTGTTTTGTTTGTTTCAAAAATTTTTTGACTTTATAAAGATTGTTTTTTGTGGGTCCAAGAGTCATATTAGATAAGATGTTTTGTTGCAAGAAATGTAAAAATTTGCAAAAAATAGTATATTTATTTTGACTTTATTTGCACAAAATATTATACTAGATTAACGGACGTTTTTGTATTTGTCTAGGAGGTAGCAAATATGAAGAAGACATCTTTTATGAATGGAGTTACGGTTGTAGCGTATTCAGTAGTGTCTATATACATAGTGATTGCACTAGTTGCCTTTTTTGTGTGGGTGACTGGTGGTTTTCGTAAATATACCGAAGAGGCTGCGGGGCTAAAGTTTGATTGCATGGCTGTCAGTATTGCTGACAACGGAGGTGAGGCAACTGTAAAGGTTTTGAGCAATTACGCCACGGCCAGTCTCAATACTTCTACAGGTACATTATCTTATACAGACCCCAGTGTGCCAATAGATATCACTTTGGAGGTGCGTGACAAGAATGGTAAACTCACGTCTGGAATTGTCGAAGTGCCAAATACTGTCAAGTTGGGAGAGGAGTTTACTGTTAAGGCTGTCGTAGACCAAAGCGACAATTTTAACGTTGGTGGAGATTGCTACCTTTATGCTTATTCCCAAGATGATATGTTATCTGCCAATCCGTTACCAATCTTTGTTGATGTGCCAGTTGAGAGCGCAACTTTGCTGTATTACAACGTAGGCACGGACATTACATCTGCTTACAAAACCACATTTTCAACATCTGTAGAAGACACGAGTACTAACACTAGCACCACACTTTACACCACGGTCTTTTACAATAGTTTGGCGGACAAACAAAACAACACCAATGGTATTGTACCTCTTAACCGTGAGATGGTAAAAGATGAGAACGGAAATATATCCTACCAACAAAAAGAGTTGGATTGCGTAAAAGGGGATAGTTTCCAACTCTATGTAGATGTCTACCCAGAGCGCGCACGCAACCCGCATACGGACCGACAAGTCACCTCTAAGACAATGCTAAATAATCTTGATGCCGAGTCTATGGCTAATGCTTGCACCACACTTGCTAATGCTTATTCACAAGTTGGCAGTGACGAAGAGAAATTGCAAAACTATGTTACTATGTTTAAAACAGCGTGGAATAATATTGGACTAAACAATTTTGTCAATCTTGATGGTTTAATTAATGCTAATCGTATTAGTCAAGCAGTTCTGCGCATAGGGCAAATTACAGCCAGTGGCATTACATCTTATTACCAATCTATATTAGGTGACAGCACAACCTTTGCTGACAAAACAATATCCTTTGAGACACCAAGGCACGACGTTGCCGAAGTGTACACTGATACAAATATTTTAACCATAAAATCAAAACCCGAAGAAGAGAATACCACACCTACACTAGTTAATTATTCAGTGCAAAAGGTTTATAATGGCGAGATAGGTGGAGCAAGTGTCTATAGTACTTTTTATGACGAAACCCAAGACTCTATTACACCTATTGAGCAAAAAGATAACTTTAATGTAACTAATGTTTATTTTGTGGGGCTAGACTTTGATGACAATATAACCAAAGATTCGGTTATATCCAAACTAAAAGCACCACTAAATGTCACAAATAATAGATTGATTGTGAGTGCTCAGACGCTAACTGATACACAAAAAGCCACATTACTGGCGTCAACTGCTAATGATTATACGCAGAATGAACTAGATAATGCCGTAAACCTTGGTATTGTAATAAAAACTATTAACAATAACGAGGTCAGCAATCCCGAGCCATTGCGTTCGGAACTTAGAAATCTAGTGTTGACATGTACCACTTCAGCACTATATATTCAAAAAGATACTACTCTAGGTGAAGATAATGTTGTGTGGTTGATTATCCCACAATACGAAGCAACGAATGTAAAATTAAAGTTATCCCTAACCGAAGAGATTACTGACCCAATAGATGACGATAAGCAGTTTATTACCACAAAAGGTACCGATGATACAGGTAATGCTACGTCAACAGAGGATGACACAGATGAGACTGAAAATGTAGATAATGTAGAAAGCTCTGAGGACGCAACCAATACAACAAAAGAACGTGTAGATAACGTTAGCATTGATGTAAAAGATAGTGATAACAATATATTTGCAAAAACGTCTACCATAAGCGACTTGAATTTTACTATTACAATACTTATGCCGAACCTAAAATATCAAGATGCGTCATTGAATATCACCAAATTTGACTTTGATACTACAAAATCAGCTGAGTATGTCCCTATAGATATGTTATCTCTAACTACCGAGTTTGACCCACAAGATTACTCTTATGGTACAATTATGTATATCGTTACTACAGAGACGACAACTGATAACCAGACTACTACGATAGCGATTGCTGATGATTCGATAATCTACAACACTAATGGTATTTTGTACACAACACTTAGTACACTAAATGGCGACACTCTAGATGATGCTACAAAATATAGACTCATTCAACCAATGGGGGCGGGTACGGTACGCATTACACCAATACTAATCAAAACCACTCGAGTAAACGGTGTAGATTATCCAGTTGACGCAGACGGCAATCAACTGATAGACACTGCACTAAGTGATGCTGGATTTACGGTGGACAATGATAACAAAATCACTTCGACTGGATTCCAAATTGCAAAATATTTTGATGCGATTACTGTAACGGTACAAGAAAATATCACCGAATTTTCGTACTTTACAGTGCTTAATAATGATGGCACATTTGCTAATACTTATAACTCTAGTGCTTACTTTGCTACTGGTTCGAGTAACAAAATAACAATGTATGTTAGAGCGAACTCAAGATATGCATTGCCAGACAATGACACTGGAGCATATCGTTACAATTACCGTATTATGTCTGGTGATGACGATGTGACGGGAGAAGTTATTCTCTCATATGAGACTGATACAAATGGTAAAACAAAGCAGTTTGCACACACTGAATCTCAGACTAGTAGTTCGAGTACTGGGGACGGTGTAGAAAGTGGCGAAACATCCACAACAAAGCCTACAAATTACATGAAATTTGATATCTATATCAATCCACTAAAATCTGCTGATGAAAAGACTTATACCATCAAATGGTACAAAGGTACTGCAACCAACAAATATCTTTACGAAATACCTTACAGTCAATTGATTGTTAAAGCCGAAGATTATGTAGGCGATGCCAACTCATTAAACTTTAAGAGTGGGGACGAAACTTACAAATCTATCACTCAGGCGTACAAGGTGGCACTAGAGAATGAGTCTTCTTCTAGTACTTACAACTTAAAATTGGAACCTAATAATACTGCTAATACGAGTACAGAAGATGGTATTAGCGTGCCAACAGACACTTTTGATAGCGATAAAGCTAAAGATTACATGACTCTTACAAACGTAAATTTTGCAAGTAATAAAAAAACAGATAAGGATACAAGTTGGGAATATGTACAAAACGAAGTCCAACTAAGTACACAAAACTACACTACAACTTACAATTGGATTAGCCCAATTACTAGTGGGGGTGTTGTTACTGGTTATACCTACAATACCATGCCGACAAATGAGTTGGGATATTACTTTACACGTTCCACTGTAACAACAACAGAAAACAGCGCAACAACGACAAACAATGTGACAAACAGTGTATTGTATTTACGCAACTTGCTCCCAAGTGAGTACATAGGTGTAAAAGTTACCTACACTTATGCTCCAGGTTTTGTAACAGATACAACAGCAACCGTCAGCGAATACATCTTGATATATTGTCCGTCCGAGTCTACACTGAAAGCTAGTGGTGGTAGTTGGGAATACAAAAAAGACACCACGGACAATAAGACAATAACTCTTACTAGTCCAACCCTATCTACTAGTGTTAACGTATTAACAACAGCCGAACAAGATGCTACAATGAAATTATCTGAGGAGACGATTGTTGCCGAATTGTCTTATTCATTGACTTTGGCTGATTCAACATTAAAACTTACTGATAACAGTGTAACCAAAAATGATGGTACAGAATTTACGGACGATAGCCAAATTGTAGTCAACTGCTCAATCACTATTAAGTTTACACTGCCAGACGGTATCCAAGGTTCTGCTAGCACCACATTAACACGTACAGTAACACTAAACAAAACACAAGCCTAGCCATACAGGCATAGAATAATCTTTTACGGAGGCAAATATGTCCAAGAACGAAAAGCAAACAGAAAAAAAATCAAATGACAAAAAACAAATACCGACTAAAAAAGAGATTGTTAAAAAAGAGGAATCCAAGGCTGTAGATACCCCTCAGCCAACACAGGTATCACAAGACACTAATACAGATGATTATGCCAGTGTGTTAGATTACATCAAGCAAATGTTTTTTGATGAGACTCCAGACGCGTCAAAGGATGGTGCTGGTGCAAGCTTTTTTAAACCAGATATCTTTAATATTAGTGCTGAGGTACAAAACGAATATTTTGGTATGTTAAAAAACCTATTTATGTCACTGAATGTCAAAAAACCGCAAACACCATTAGATAATTACATAGACTCATACTACAATCTTTTGGAGATGATTACCGAAATGGCTGTTTGTGGCTGTGTGCCCGCCATGGATTATTTGTGCTTTATATACAAAAAGGGAGTAGAGGACGTTTTGCCTATCAACCTGGTACGTGCACACGAATGGGGTTTGTTAGCTATAGCGGGGGGCTCTAGACTCTCGCCAGATAGGTTGCGTATGTTTTTGGACCCTGTGTATTCATATATTACCGAAAATGACCTTTTGGATGCAATTTTAGCAAAACATCCAACAGATGATGATGAAGAAATAATCAATTACATCGCATACAATTTTGCCAATATCTTTAACGAAAAGCAAGGGCTAACACTAGAGTATATCTCTAAAAAAGAGATTATTGCAGATGAGAGTTTCCAAATATTTTTAAAGCAAGCCTCCAAGGTACGCGATGACTCTCTGCCGATTATGGCAAAATATATTGCATAAACAAAAAAAGATTCTGCTAACTCGAGCAGAATCTTTTATTACATAAAAAAGTGATAATTAGTTATAATAATTACGATTTTATAGTTAAAGGAGAGTATATGCAAAACGAAAAAGGTATGGTGCGTCGTGTGGACGAACTAGGTAGAGTAGTGATACCCAAAGAGTTACGTTTTGCACTACATATCGAGACAGGCACAATGTTAGAGTTTTTTTGTCCAAACAATAACGAATTGTATCTAAAAAAGTTCGAACCCATGCGTCAGTTGAATGATTTTGGCACAATTTGCCTACGCGCTCTAAAAGATATTGATTGTGGCTTTGTTTTGTGTGATAATGTTAGTGTAATGGCAGTGCAAAATCTACCTAAAAAGGATTGGTTAAATATGGCCTTGAGTACTGATTTACAGCAAAAATTAAGGCAAACCACAGCGCCATATTTTGAATTTGCTACACCATTTGAGAGTGGCAACGCTGTACATAACGTGATAGTTCCTATTCGTGCACAAGGTGATTTGTTGGGTGCAATTATTATAATATCTAACGATTTGGTTGCAAGTATACCCATATCTAGCGCTAGGGTGGTAGCAAATCTTTTGACAGACTATGTATCTAGATAATAAAAAACGAGGTACACAATTATTGTGTATCCTCTTTTGTCGTCATTGGCTGAATTCACCATAGTGAAGATTACGATTTTTACGTTCGTCTTCTACTAAATCCATAATGAGTGAACGCACTTTTTGTGCATCTTTAATACGAACCAAAGTTAACTCTGGGCAAGTCTTGTCAGACGAGCGTACTGTCACGTTGCCTACGCCCCAAAATTTGTTGGCAAATGAAGCAAAGACCTCAATATCCTCGACACGGAAGAGGTTGACTTCCTCAATTTTGCTTGTAAAAAAGCCAATATCCTCAATCAACTTAACCCACACACCAGGTTTGCGTATTAGATAGTATCTAGTAAAACTCAAAGGTAAACCGCAATATCTTTTGCGGTCTTTCCAGATAAGTTGAACATCTGGACCAAAAGTGCTAATATTTGCCATAATTTCTCCTTTTTGTTTGGCATATTGCTACATTATACATAAAATATTTGAATTTGTAAATAAATAATCGAAAAATTTTTTAATCTTTTTGTTAAATAGTTCGTGCACGACGATAGGCTGATTTGGTTGCTGACCAAACCTTTGACGGCGTTATAGAGTCACCCACGTTGTACACCTCAGGTGCGATATTTTGTTCAATCAGTTGAGAGTATAGTTCGTTGTTTGCTCGCGTACCTATTGCCACTACTACTAAATCTGCGGGTAAGGTAAGACGTTGGAGACGTGTCTTGATCTTGGGTGCTAGAGGATTGTTGATGTTCTCAGGTAAGATTGGTTGCCAAGTGTTGTAAGGATCAGGCACTGTTTTGCTGACATTTTTGTCAATAACTACGCTATCAGGTAAAATTTCGACTACATTGGATAGGTTATCTACTCTTACACCAGCTTTTTGTAGATAGTGTAATATATGCCCACGGTTGGCAGTACAACTCTGAGCCATAAGATTGGCAGTCAACTCTACAATCTCTACGTCAAGGCCGAGTTCGTATTTTAGATAATATGCAGTTTCGCAACCACTATCACCACCGCCTATAATGATGATGTGTTGCTTGTTTTGGGTTATCTTTGGGTTGTTGAGTAGTTGAGTGACTGTCACTACATTTTTATTCTTGATACCCGCGATGTTTGGTTGCTTTATTATGCTACCTGTTGCTGTAACAATAGTGTCGTATTTACCTTGCTTTAGCAACGTTACATCTGCCTTGGTGTTGAGGTGTAATGTAAAGTTTTTGTTCTTTTGCATGTTTTTTACCTGAGTGGTTAGATAAGTAACATAATTTTTGATTTCGTACTTAATTTTTGGTACGCCAGCACAGTTTAGAGTGCCACCAACGTATGGCATTGTCTCAAACAAATCTACAATGTGACCACGTTCGAGTAGGACCTTGGCGCACATTATACCTGCTGGTCCAGCGCCAACTACAGCCACATGTTTTTGTTTTGGTGCTAGAGGTATCTCTTGCGTAAATACGTCTTCGAAGGCTGTACGTGGATTAACAGCACATTGTGGATGTCCACCTTCGACAAATTCTTTGATGCAACCTTCGTGACAACCGATGCATGGTCGGATAGATTTTGTTTCACCGCGATAAGCCTTGTTTGCCCATTCGGCATCTGCAAGTAAAGGTCTTGCTAGCATAATCATATCACACATGTTATCGCGCAACGCTTGTTCCGCTAAGTCTGGATAACCTAGTTTACCTACGGCCACTACTGGCACTGGCACACCAGCGTTGGATAGTATGTGGTTATCGGCAAAAAAGTCTTTTACAATCTTACTGATTTGCAAAAAACACCCACTAGGCATACTGCTAGGTGGATGAGGTAACCACCAATTGTCATAGCAACCTAGGTCTACGTCAAAGATATCGACACCAGCTGAAACAAGGTTCTTTATGTAATCTAGAGTTTGCTCAATTGTCCTTTCGTGACGAAATTTTTTGAGACTCTTGACACTCTCCATTTTTTCTTGATATGTAGAGTTGAGAGCAAGTGACAAGTCAAGGCGGTACATTATCGGATATTTTGCACCTACACGTTGACGAATCTCTTGTACAGTCTTAATACCAAATGTTTGCCAATTGCGATATTTGCCAAGTTTACGACGGTTGAACGCAGGGTTGGTGAGTTGTTCCAACAAATATCCCTCATGTCCATGCAGATAGACGCCGTCTATTCCACACGCTTTGGCATCAGCGCTTGCTTGACCAAATCTTTTGACCAGTTTGTTTAGTGCTCTGTCACTTAACCTTTTGCATGGTATTTGTGGAATATAAAAATTGGGGTTCCATGACGCGCTGACTGGCAATTTGTGTTGCGTAAGCAAACATTGTGGGTTGCCCACACGCCCAAGTCCAGCAGTGAGTTGTACAAATATTTTTGAGTCGTAGGCATGTACACTTTGTGCCAACTCTCTCCACCCAGATAAAACAGTGCGTGTACGGTCTATGCGTGGGAAGTATGTGAGTTTTGCTGGCTCGGTCACTGTACTGTCTATACCGTGGCTAATAGGTATTAGTCCAGTTGTTAATAGTCCTACGCCACCTTTTGCGCGCTCGGAAAGGTAACTAATCATCATTTGATTTGGTCTACCAGTTTCTTCTGCCATATTAATATTGCCCATAGGTCCCATAACAATACGGTTTTTTATGGTAGTATTATTAATCTTGATTGGGCTAAATAATTGTTTGTACGGATACAATTTGGTTGTCATTTTGGGCTCGACAAAGCCGTTATCCCACCAATTGGCAAAATTTTGCTCTAGTTCATACAAAATTTTTTCGTTGTACATTGTTACCTCCAAAATCTTATTAACAAAAGTATATCTAATTGTAAAAAAAAACACAACCAAAAAATGCGTCAAAATAACGTATTTTGTGAGTTGACTTTTGATGTAATATTTTTTGCGTGTTTTTATGATAAATTGTAGAATACTGGCGTTTTTTATTTGCTTTTTATCCTCATATTTAATAAAATTAGATAGTATGATTTAGTAAAATGGTATGTCCATTAAAATTAGCACATTCCGTACAAAATCTTGATAAAATACATCAAAAGATACACACTAAATCTAAAGGTAAAAATAGGAGAATACAATGAAAAACAAATTGACAGTTTTGGCAATGTTGCTAGTTGTCTTTTTTGGAGGTATGTTTACCCTAGTAGGTTGTGCAGATAAGTATGACAACCTCAAGATAAATGTCTATGGTGCGCAAGTGTCTATCGATGAGAATACGGGGCAAAAATACATATCTATTACATATGACGAAAATAATGCTGATGCCAACTTGGTTAGTTTTAGTGCTCAGATTGAGGGCTACGCTGATGATATGTTGACCACAATGCGGTTGAGCGTGCCACAGGACAAAGTGTTGGTGCAGACTGGTTCGGTTAGAGGTGACGTGACAACATTTAATGTTCGTATCCTCTCATCTGGTATTATTCCTATTGTCATCTATTCTAACGAAACTAGCAAAGTAAGTGCTAGACTTGAGATTCGTGCTTTTTTACCTACTAGTCAAATTGCAGATAAAGGCACTAACCTAGCTTTTGCTCGTCCAACAGAAGGCACTGCTAGTTATGTCTTGAATGATGAGAGTATTATTGATTTTTCTCCTGCCAATTCTACCGTACGTGGGTTGGTGTATTCTCTTGATAACACCACTGGTGCAAGCATAACCACTGACAACGGCATATCAACTTTGGTACTTGACCCTACTGCGCCTACTGGGGTTTTGCCAATTACTGTCAAGTCTACCAGAATAGTCGAGAGTAGTGCAGATTATGATGCAAATTTAAGTGATGAAGAAATAGCAAACCTAACTACCACCATCTACGCTTTTGTATATGACACTACTTGGCAATTGTATGCGTTTAATAATGACAAACTCTTTGATGCTACCAACAACTCGTTAATATTATCCACTCAAAGCACTCAATACAGTTTTGACACAAGTTTTGGTACAAAAACTGTTAATGGTGACAGTGTCGAAATCCAAGAGTTAGGCATTAGTGACATTTACTTTGATTACAGTGCAGAGTCCACTGACACAAATGTTGTCACTGTGGACAAAACCGCTAGCACTACATTCAACCTTTTTGCTGTAGACGAGGGAAGTGCTGTAATCAAACTAACCGCAAAGCTCTATTACGTTCCAAATTTAACTGAAAATCAAGTTTTGACAGATTTGTCAAAGTATCGCCAAGTAATGCAAGTGGAGTATGAGTTGTCTGTCACGGTTTCACAGACTGCGACCGCATTGCAAATTACTACTTACACAGGTGTTGTATCGACATATGGTGCTAACATAAATATTTTTGCACCTGTTACGGATGAGACAACAAACCAAACAACTTGCAGTGCATATATTGATGTACAGATTTTGCCATTAACGCTAGATTCGCAAAATATTCAATTGGCAACCGATAAGACGGGGATAACTGTTTATTACTATCGTTCGAATGGCACAAGGGTAGATGTGAATTTTACGTCTACTGACGATGATTCATCGTATATATCAGGTGATATCACATGTGGAAGTAATGGTGTAAGGTTGTACATTGGTGGCTCACAAGATACCAGCATTACAATTAGCACAATCAGTACGACTGATGTTCAAGACGTGGTCTCGACAAAAATAAATTGTGCATTTAAAGATAGTGTGGAGGCTATTGATGACATCACAAACATTGCTGGTGAAGCTTTAAATATTGATAATAATATTTATGTTAGTGTAGATGACACCGAGGGCGTGACATGTAAGATTGGCTACACTCTAACTAATAGTACAAGCACTAGTGCAAATCAAACATTTACCGTAACTACTCAAAATGCAGGTATCTACAATATTGCATACACTACCAACGGTGACGAGTTTGTTATTTACCCGCTTGCACAAGGTGAGGCAGAGTTGACTATCACTTCGGAAAATAGAGTCTTTAAGACCTTCACTGTAAAAGTGATAAAAGGTATATCTAGCCTTAGTCTAACTTATACATTAGACTCAGGTACGGTTGGGCAAGTGACATATAATAATGGCTCATCTTCGACAGAGCAGTCTGGAGATGGCACGTCTGGACAATCTCAAGGGGGGTCTGCAACTCAATCTCAATCTACTAACACAAGCAGTAGCGCAGACTATGGTGTCAACACTATGTACTTGCAAGTTGGCTCTCGCATTGCTCTTGACTATGTGAGCAAACCAACAGATGCGACTGTAGAGGGTGAAGATGACAAAATTACGAATACTTCAGTAGGATTTGATAGGAATGTGGACCTAAGCACTGGCACGGCAATCACTTATTACACATTTGGTACAAGTGGTGAGTATGATTTGTCATTTACTGCTAAAGTGTACGAACAAAACGAGAGTGGCATTTGGGAAGAAAAAAGCCTAACCCGTACTATGACCATTTATATATATGACCCAATTACTACACTTTATTGGAACATTAATGGGAATACATATTATGGAGACGACATTGTCTTTGATGTCTATGACCTAGATAGTCTGGCGTATGACAAACAATTATACTGGAAAAGTAGTGATATTACTTACTACCTAAACAAAATGGGATTTGCTCAATTTGAAAACGATCACTATCCATCATTAAACACTGTGGACAGCACAAGAGGTTATATAACTTTTGCAGTAGATTACAACAAGTCAAATGATAAAAATTATTACGTAAATTCGGTAAAGAATGATGGCAGCATTGATGGGACAGAAAAAAAAAAAAAAATCAATTATAGTATTGACTACACGGGCATAACCGAAAACTATT
>ONVD01000015.1 GCA_900321185.1 uncultured Eubacteriales bacterium | reverse complement strand
TTGGGCCAAACAAGTCTTAGGTCTGGCAAAATTTTATTGCGCAACAAATTGCGGGCAAAAACATTTGTATGATTGGTTTCATCCTCAACATAAGGCACCTGATTTTCATAAATATATTGCATAATCTCAGTTTTTTGAATACTCAAAAAAGGTCTAACATAGTAGTCATTTCGGACAAAGTCCATACCACTAGCACCATTTAATCCAGTACCACGTAATATATGCATTAACACCGTTTCCGCTTGATCAGATTGATGATGAGCAATTGCCAACTTATCCAATATTTGTTTTTGTTTTAACGACTCAAATATACCATAGCGCCCCTCGCGACAAGCCTCTTCTAATGTCTCACCTTTTTTATGAGCAATTACCAGAGCATCTACTTTAAATTTGTAAAGCCTAATGCCATTTTCTCTACAATAAGAAGAAACAAATTCTTGGTCTCTTAGGTCATTGTCTCGTGTATTGTGGTTGACATGCACCGCTACTACTTCGATATCAAACCTCTCACGATTTGCATTCAAAAAGTGTAACAATGCCATACTGTCCGAACCACCACTACAAGCCACTCCGACAATGTCACCACTCTTAAACATCTTGTTGTCGTCTATTGCTTCAATTGCTTTTTCAAACATAATTTTACCCTTAGTTTTTTTCTTATTATACCACAAAAACCTTTAGTATTACAACGAAAATTACTCAAATAATTTAAAATTATATCAAAAATATACTGCATAGTACCGAACGTTTTACAAAATATCAATATTTTACGAACAAAAATTTTAAAAAGTGCATAGTACTACGCAGTACTATGCACATTAAAAACTAAAATTTCCTAACAATTTTCCCTACTAACACTGTCATATCATCTTTTGGAGCATTATCCGACGCATGTACAGCCAATTCTAAAATATCATTAGCCAACAGTTGAGGATTTTGATTATCAAGATTGTTGATAAGACTACACAAACGTTTTGTATCACAAAAACTATCCACCACTCCATCAGATAACAAAATAATAAACTCGCCATCATTTAATACAACACTCTCAATGTGTGGTTTAATCTCCTTTACTATCCCCAAAGGTAAAGCCCCTGCATTCAAAATTTTTGTCTGTTTTTCCTTTTTTATAAAACTACATGGCGCACCAACTTTATATAGATTGAATACACCAGTTTGCAAATTAATCACTCCCAAATCTATTGCGCTAAAATTGTCTTCACCACGTTGACTCAAAAGATTATTAACAATACGTAATGTTACCGAACTATCAAATCCTGCTTTATAAAAATTTTCTATTAATGATATAGACATTTTACTGATATGCTCAGCATTCTTACCACTACCCATACCATCACATATCGAAAATAAAATTTGTCCATTGCAAAGTCTTGTGACACTATAGGTATCTCCAGAAACTTTGCTACCTTGTTTTGTAGCACCTGCACAGCCAAAAACAAAATCATAGTTATCACGTGATTTTAACACAATATTTACAAATGATTTTGTAGTACTATGCACAGTGCTATGCACTTGTAGATATGTATTTAGAGTACTAGAAACAACTTTTACTATTCTATCAGGTAACAAATCCCGTTCTTTGATAGTCAAACTTACACTCAAATCATTACCTGTATTATACACCAAACATTCTGTGCATAATACCTGAACTTTGGCAAGATTCTCAATGATTTCGTTTTCTTTGTCGATATCAAATTGTATTGGTACAGCCACATCATTTGACATAGACCTAAATACCTCAGATACACCAAACAACTGCTCCGCTATCATCAGTTTACACTCGTTGTTTGATTGATTATCAAAAGTCACTTGTCTATAATCTTTTGTATTATGATTGATGGTATTAATCAGTACTGGCAACCTTATACACTTGCGTGCAAAATTTGGTGTCACATCTACAATGTTTATTTTACTGCGCGTATATGCATATTTACACATCTCATGCAAATAATAGTCAGTCTCTTGAGCATTCAACACCAAGCAATCGTTTTTGTTAGGACACTTACTACACACTTCATCTACGATTTGCTGGCTGACAGTATTTATAACATCAGTACTATTATAGTTGTTTTTCACCATACTTAAGAATGCTTGACGCATTTCCATAAACACATTTGACAATGTATTTAGCCGTTCCTCTAAACTTTTGCGATTACGCTCTAACATATTGTAAACGGCATTATTTTGTTGTTCTGTTATTACAAGGGAAGACACAAATGTTAAAAATTTTTTTGGCAAAAACAAAAACACTAATGCACCAATACTAACAGATATAATTGTTGTAAGCGTATAGACTGGCATTAGATACAACTCAAGCACAATATCCAATAATATCACTGCCAATGCCGAGAATATTCGCCTATTAGATTGCATAGCACTGGCGCCTACACCTAATAATACAAAACGCACAATAAAAGATATGTTTTGCGTACTAAGGCTCATACCTAACCCCAATAATGTCGCTACAACTATTGCCTTAGATGTGCCAAAACACCACACAGATACCAAAATCATTAGAGTACAAATACCTAACGACAAAAATTGACCAAAAGGCATATTATACAACCCTGCACCCAATACGGTCACTAATACACCAGCACATATAATCTCGTCTATGTAAAATTTTCGCTTTACCCCACGCAACAGGACATTTTGTACAAAATGCAAACAACAATACAAAAAAACTAACCCACACGCCACAGACAAAACAGCGTCAAAAAAATCACTTGCACTACCAGTGTGAAAATACAAATACACTACTTGTGACAAAAATCCATATATTCCTATCAACACTTGGTTGAGTGGCTTTTTGAATTTGTAATGCAAAAAATAAAACAAGCAAAAGATTAGCATACTAGAACCCGCGCAAATCACATCTAATACGTTAAAATTAAACAAAAAAGCACTCAATACATATCCAACAGACAATATACCTATGTTTTGCCCACACCACACAAGGCAAAAGTACATGCCAAAAGCAAAACTTTGCAATACCCCAATTTTTGCATTAAACAACACATAAAATAATGCAAAAAAACAAAGGTATTTTATTATGTTAAAAACTTTTTGTGACATATAATTTCACTCCAACCCAATTATAAATCTTGCACACGCAAAAGTAAAAGAGTTAAAGTTACAAACTTTGTCAATAAAATATCAAGTTTGTAGAAAAAATTACTAAAAGCATAAAATCAATAGTCAAAAAAGCTTTTTTGGTGTATAATCTAACTAGGTTTTTGGAGGTGCAATTTATGCAAAAAGTAGTAGTCATAACTGGTGCGAACAGTGGTATAGGATTGAGCACTGCCATAAAGTTAATTGAGCGTGGTGATATCGCCTTTTGTTTGTCACGTACTGCCCCCACCGACAAGCGAATCAATTTTGTTAAATGCGATGTCACTAGTCGTGAACAAATATCAAATGCGTTATCTACTATATACGCACAAACCAAACATATTGATGTTGTCATTAATAATGCTGGAATGGGTATAAGCGGAGCTACGGAATACGAACCTGAGCAGGATATCCAAAAAATTATCAACGTTAATCTTATTGGGGTTATTAATGTTTGTTCGCTCGCTTTACCTTATCTAAGGGAAACTAAAGGTAGAATCATCAACATAGGTTCACTAGCAAGTGTCTTTCCTCTCCCTTTCCAATCACTTTATTCCGTTACCAAGGCGGGTGTACTAAGTTTTTCGTTATCACTTCAAAACGAAATAAAACCAAGTGGCATCAAGGTTAGTTGCGTTTTGCCAGGCGACATCAAGACTAACTTCACCGCCAATAGACAAAAAACCGAGGTACAAAATGACACTATTTACGGTCAACGTGTCAGCAACAGTGTTGCACGCATGGAAAAAGATGAGCAAAATGGCATGGCGCCAGACTCAGTTGCAAAAGTGATTATAAAATGTATCTACAAAAAACGCCCGCCATTAGTCATATCTGTAGGTGCTAAATACAAGTTTTTACGTTGGTTAACTCGTATAGTTTCGACTCGCACAATGAATTCTATACTTTATCAAATGTATTCAAAATAATAACAAAGGACAAAAAAATTGAGAGTTTGCGTTTTAGGCAGTGGCAGTAAAGGCAACTGTACTTACATAGAATGTGGAGATACCAGTATCTTGGTTGATGCTGGTCTTTCGTGTGCCCAAATTGAGAAACGTCTAAAAGCAATCAATGTTAACCCGTTTTGCATAAGTGCAATATTAATAACGCATGAGCATACTGACCATATCGCTGGGGCTTGCAATTTTGCTCAAAAATATGGTGCAAAACTCTACACTCATAAAGAGACTTGGGACGTTATGCAACAAAAGTTTGACAAACTCCCTACTACCAGCCTTGTGGACATCTATGATAAAGATTTTGTTATCAATGATGTAGCAGTTCATCCATTTCGCGTCAGCCATGATGCTGTACATTGCCTAGGATATCAACTAGGACACAACGATAATAAGGTCTGCATTGCTACAGACCTCGGCCATCTTACTCCACAAATAATTCAAACTCTTAGTTCAAGTGACCTATGTGTGTTAGAGGCAAACCACGACGTCAAAACATTACTAAATAACCCCAATTATCCACTACGTTTAAAAAATCGCATTTTGTCCAACATTGGGCATCTCAACAACGACGCCACAGCAGATGCAATAGTGCAAATGTTGGGATATCGTGTACGTGGCGTAATATTGGCACACCTAAGTGAGCACAATAACACACCTGCTCTTGCCTACAAAACCGTCACGGATAAACTCGTCTCTAATGGAGCGACAGTCAACAAGGATATATACATTGATTTGTCTCACCAAGACAAAGTAGGCAATATTTTTAAAATCAAAGAATAATTAGTTTTTATTGCTACATAATATCCCCTAGCGAGGTGATAATATGAAAAAATCTAGCAAAAATACTACATCAAAATCAGCCACAAAGTCAACCACTCCAAAATCCACAGCAACAACAGCAAAAGCAAAGGCAAAAGAACCTCTCATTAGTACTGGTAAAAAATTAGGACTAACTATATATTTTACTTTTGTATTTACTCTCATGGGGGTTATGGGATTGCAAATTTGGATGAATTCTGCAAACAACGGCATTGCTAATGACCTAAACAACACTCCACAAGTTACCACTCAAGAAATTGTAGACAATCAAGATACACAAACAACCAAACAAGATTATGACCTAGCAAACACGTCTTTTGATAACGACACTACTACCCCTACCAAATCAACTCAACATACATTTAGTGTGGATAACAACAATAATGCAAATACAAGTATTGACAATCAAAGCCCTTTAGACAACCAAAACACACAAACGAATGTAAGTACAAACAACAATCTTAACTAAACAGCATTCCAATTTGGATGAAATGCTGTTTTTATTATTGCGAATAGACTAATAGATAATTTCTTAAAAATGAGTTGTACTTTTAAAATAGAAACTAATTATAACGCACCAATCAATTTGCAGTTTTTGCAAACAAAAAACAATGTAAAATTTACATTGTTTTTTCGTATTTTTTATTTTAGTACTGGACCATTCTGCGTAAAGTTCCAAACACTAGTTGAACTTACGTCCCAATCAAGGTCTGCAAAAGTACTTGCATCTGCACAACCGTTTGCACTGCGTAAATGGTCGTGTGG
>ONVD01000004.1 GCA_900321185.1 uncultured Eubacteriales bacterium | reverse complement strand
AGCGGTCATGGGTTCAAGTCCCATCGCAAGCTCCATTTTCTATCTAGTTAGCGTATTGCTTTTATGCTTCGTTGACCTGCTGGAATGTTGTTTTATATTTAGTTTTATTGAATTACGTATAATTTCAATAAAAAAGAGTCAAGGCGGAAAGTAAAATCTTTGCCTTGGCTCTTTGATTTTCAAAATAAAATTTGATATTTCTATTAACAATTGCGTCCATTTTTTCTCAAAATGACTGTAAATATTTTTGCATTAACCAATATATTCTGTGGACTTACTGTAAGTAAAGCCACAATAATGGTTTTTAACTATTATTTACTTTTGTTTTTTACGTTGCGTTTTTCGATTTTTGCTTGTTTTTTAGCAAGTTTTGTTTGTTTTTTTACTTCTTGTTGTTGGTTGTACGCGTCTCTTAGGTCAAACATCTTCTGTGTAACAATTTGACTAGCTTCGCTCAAGACGTCCTGCGTCAAACGCTTGTTGTCAAAGCCCTCTAGATAAAATGGCTCACCTATCAGCAAAACGTTACGGTGAAATAGTTTTGGTTTGTCTACATACCACATAGGGACAATTGGTGCTTTTGACTTAATTGCAAACATTGCAAGGCCATTTTTTACACCATTCATATCCTCTAGGTCTTGTTTACGAGTACCTTGAGGAAAAATTAACAATCTGTTGTTGCCTTTTAGTACGGTCATTACTTTTTTGATAGTGCTCATCTCAACATTCTCGCGATTGACAGGAATAACTCGCCAACTACGCAATATGGCACTTGATAGTTTGTTCTTAAATAATGTGTGTTTGCCCAAAATATATGGATTTGGGACTAATCTTGAATTTATAATCACAGGGTCTAAGTTGGATGAATGATTGCAAGCAAGTATGGCTCGTTTTTCTTTCTTTAGATGTTTTTTACCTACAAACTTTGTCGGCCATAACAGTCTAATAGGTATAAAAACCAATACCCAACACAACCAATAAAACATTCTTTACCCCCAAGCATGATACTATGCTGATTTAATATATGCTACTTCGTCCTTTGTTAATTCTCGACATTTTCCCACTGGCAAATCTCCCAACTTTATCTTACCTATTGCCACGCGTTGTAACCTAAGTACACAAGACCCTACAGCCTCGAACATACGCCTAACTTGTCTATTCTTGCCTTCGTGTATCACAATCTTTACTCTAGTACGGTTTTGCTGTGTATCCAAAACTTCCACTACAGCTGGGCTAGTAACAAAGCCCCCTATGTCAACACCATTGCGAAGATGGTTAAGAGTGTTGTTATCTAACATTCCCTTAACTTCTGCAATATACGTTTTACCGAACTCAAAACTTGGATGGATAAGCTTTTGCGCCACGTCCCCATCATTTGTAAACAGCAACAACCCACTCGTATTGTAATCTAGCCTCCCAACTGGAAAAATACGATATTTGCCACTTGGTACATACTGCATTACTGTAGGCCTACCATTCGGGTCACTGACTGTTGTAACGACATTACAAGGTTTGTTTAACATATAATATACATATTTTTCTGTTAATCTTATAGGTCGGTCGTCCACTGTTACCAAATCTACCTCTGGGTCAATTTGCAAGCCAAGTTTTGTACATACATTGGCATTTACTTTGACATGTCCTGACGCAATTAATTCATCGCATTTGCGACGACTAGCCACACCGCAAGTTGCCATAAATTTGTTTATCCTCATTTGCAACCTCTGTAAACTTTTAGATAGACCACTCGTCTAATATATCTTTGACTTTGTCCTTCAAAAGTTTTGAATCTACATTATCCATTGTATATATATTTCGCGAAAAAATCAAGCGTTTGCCATAATAAACTTTGATGTCGCCCACAATTTTTTCGTTTTCTATCGGAGCATCCAAACTCTCAGGCAAATTACATTCTACACTAATATTTGCACGTTCTTCTTTTGACAAAGGCAATCTTAGCCCCTCTCGAGAATACAGTTCGACAGTTTTTTGTGCACCATTTAGTACTGGTACACTTTTGTAATAATGATAAGGTTCAATTATTTCGACACTTTGATACTTGTCTTGCACGGCGTTTAGCATGGCTTTACTCTCCTCAAACATAGGGCCACAATTTAACACAACACTAACCACTCGCAAATTGTCACGTTCGGAGGCACTAACTAAACATCTACCAGATTTTTTGGTATATCCAGTCTTGACTCCAATGCAATCTGGCATGTTGTACAGCAACTTGTTTTTGTTAACTAGATATCTATAATTATCTTCACCCTCACATATTTTGATAGTTTTGGTTCGTACAATATTGGCAAAATCTTGATTATTTAGAGCATACGCACTAATGAGAGCCAAATCATAGGCAGTAGTGTAATGATTTGGGTCATCTAGTCCGTGTGGGTTAACAAAATGAGAGTTGGTTGCGCCTATTTTGGTAGCCAGATTGTTCATCATATCTGCAAACTCACTTATTCCACCCGCCACTCTGTACGCAATTTCGGTAGCAGCATCATTACCACTACGCAACATCAATCCATACAATAACTCTCTAAGTGACAATGTTTCACCTTTTCTTAGATAAATACTACTTCCCTCAATACCAACAGAACGAGCATCTACTGGTATGCGAGTATCTAGATCATCATAATTTTCAATTGCCGTAATTGCTGTCACAACTTTTGTGGTACTAGCCATAGGTAATTTTTCATCTTTATTCTTCGCATAAAAAATGCGATGAGTATCCACATCCATTACACAAGCCGACTGTCCACTGCAACCACAATCAATGCTGCCAGCACTGAGTTCTATTGCTCTAACAGGTTTTTCAATAATATTAACTTGAGGACTAACCCCCAAAAAACACACTAAACAACTGCATAGTATTGTGCATAGTATTGTGCATAGTACTGACTTTTTAGGCATTATTTTGGTCATTTTTTGTTTTCTTCCTCTTTTATTTTTAAAATTTTGTCTATATACTTTGTTAATGCATCAGTTAGTTTTTTTAATATTTCAGTAGTCATATTCTTATTATTTACTGTGCTAAACGTAACAACGCCTCGATTATTTATTACAAAACCCACAGGTTCGGCAGTAAAACCTGCTCCACTACCACCAGCAAAAGGCAAATGTGGTGCATGCCTATCAATTTTTTTTGCACTATATTCTCCGCCACCACTTACTAGACCTACTGTTATCTTGATTACAGGGTAAGCCTTACAGCCCTCACCCATATCTATTGCGTCACCAACTATAGTTTGCATTCTTAATATATTTTTTACATTCTCAATAGTAGCATCCATTAATTCGTCAACTGATTTTTTGCCTTGGTTATCTTGATTTTGCATAACTTGCCTCCTTGTTTGTTTTTTGTTTTGCACGAACCAAAGATAGTATTATTGTCAACACGTTAAATACAACATGTAAATATGCTGACAATACTAACTCATCTTTTTGCGAAGATATCTGCCCGCCCACAACCGTCTCAAAGGTGCTTTTTTTTGTATAACAATAACTTAAGAATGTATACAATAATATATCTATTCCGCCTTTTATCATAGCTGGCAAAAATGCATCTTGTACTTTGCCCACATCACAAAACAATGTGAGTTTTATGATTTTTATACGCAAAAACAACTGATACATCAATTTGTTAGTAAATTGTACTTTTTGATCGTTCGGGTCAAGTGAAAGTTGCTTGTCCTTTTTTAAAGAGATAACATTGATTTTGTCTTTGTCAAACTCTATTTGCACACAACTAATTTTTATCCCAAAGACACTGATTGCTACAGCACCCAAATTTTGGAGTGCATTAAAATAAAATCTCACTTGCACAAAAATCGGTGCAAACAACACTAGTAATAAAATTAATAATATATACACAAATATTTCACTTTGCATATGCTTAGTATGTTTATAAAACAAAAAAATATGTTCATAAAACAAAAAAATGCAGGTTAATTCTGCATTTCTTCTTTGTCTTCTTGTTTATTCTCATCTTCGTCTTTTATCTCAAACTCATTATACAACGCATCTGTATTCATTCCCGCTGTCAAGACTTTTATTTGGTCCATTAATTCTTCGTATTTTGGTAATTCAGATAAGTCATGAATCTGAAAGCGTTTTAAGAACTCATCTGTAGTACCAAATAACAAGGGTTTGCCTACAACATCTTTACGACCTACTACTTCTATCAAGTTGTGTTGTAGCAACACTTGCACAGCATAGTCGCTAGACACACCCCTTATATTTTCAATCTCAAGACGAGTGATTGGTTGTTTGTAGGCAATGATTGCCACGGTTTCAAGAGCTGTCTTTGTAAGAGCACGCTCTTTTATTGGGTTTAACACAATTGAGATAGACTCAGCATAGTTCGGATTGCTACACAATTGTACTTTGTCCTTGTAAGTAATGAGTTGTATACCCGAATCTCCAGAGTACTTTTGTTGTAGTTCTGTGATAGCTTGGTCTAATTCCTCTTGCGTAATATCCAACTTTCCAACAATATCATCTCGAGCAATCCCATTGCCCGAGACAAACAAAATACCCTCAATTATATTCGTTAAGTTCTCTATCATCTTCTATCACCTCGCCTCCATCTTTCTTTTCTATAATTATCTCACCAAAAGTATCCGATTGGTTGACACTTGCATATTGACGTTTTAAAAGTTCCAAAAGTGCCAAAAAAGTATTGATTATCTCTCCACGTGTAAATTCCCCCCTAAACATATCACTAAACTTTATGACTTTTTCGGTCTTTAATGCAGAATAGAGCGCGTCCATTCGGTCCTTAACAGTGTACCTGTCCTTTTGAATTTTTTTCTCAGTCACTTCAGGGTGTTCTTTTTTCTCGATTTTTACTAATATTTTACTAAATGCTTCAATAAGATTTTGCATCGTCATATCTTTTAGTATTACTCGATAATCTCCCACTGACTCATCTGGCGCTTTGTAAAATCTATCGACATTCTCAATAGTTGCTAGTTCTACGCTAGACTCTTTGAATATCCTATATAATTCCATTCGGCGTTTGTAGAGTTCTTCATCATCAAGCACCTCTTCGTCAGTATCATCTTTTTCTTTTGGTAGCATACTCTTAGATTTTATCTCGAGTAATGCTGATGCCTCGCGCACAAACCAACTCATGGTCTCCATATCCACATCTTGCATATTACGAACATATTCTAGATATTGCTCTGTAATATCCGCCAACTTAACATCTTTTATATCAAGTTTTGTAGTCTTTATCAACTTCCACAAGACATCAAGTGGTCCATCTTGGTCCTGAAAATGAAACACCATCTCGCAGACATCATCAATATCTTCGTTAGACAAATCTTGAGTTAACTCTTCGGTATCTTTGGGAGCCAACTCTTGTTCTATCTTTCCTTCCATATATCCCTCCACTAAAACATTAACATAAACAGCCACACAAGACCCTCAAATACCCAGTTAATGACATAGTTTATACCATAGCCCAGTCCGACTAACAACAAAAGTATCAAGATTAACGAGCCATATCTGTACATAAAATTAACATATTTATTGCCAGGTTTTGTAAATGATGTCAATAAGTTAAAGCCATCCAAAGGATAAATTGGCAATATATTAAAGATTGCCAACATAAAGTTTATGAGTGCCATGTACTCAAACAAGAGGACTACAAACAAGCAAAAATAAATTGACGTGTCCAAAATATTGTAAAACAAGACATACAAAAATGTGCAAATTATACCCAAGATAACGTTTGTAACAATTCCTGCCAGCCCTACTAATATCCTGCCTTTTTTGATATTACGAAAGTTTCTCTCATCGACTGGTACAGGCTTTGCCCATCCAAAACCAACCAGCAACAAGAACAAAAAACCCATGATATCAAAATGCGCTATAGGGTTTAACGTCATCCGCCCCATTACTTTGGCAGTGTCATCTCCATTTTTGTGTGCAACATACGCATGTGCGTATTCATGCATAACGATAGATACAACAATCGAAATCAGATATGCTAACAAGATAATTATAGTAACTTGCCATGTGTAGCCACTTGTAAAAACGCTGATTATTCCCATACAATCTCCTTGTAGTCGCTCTATCTTAGTATATATTAATTCACCATTTTTGGCAATTATTTTAAAACAAATTTACGTTAATTGTTGTATTTTTTGGAGTTATTTTGTTGAGTACTAAATTTTAAGATTAATTTTATTATTGCTATCATATAATTATGTATGATTGTCAACTCTGTCAAAAAATCACACATTCTGCTTAGTCTGTTGCTAATCTTACTTATGTTGTGCATAGTTTGTAGACCTACTGTGTACATGCAAGCAACATTACGAGGCATTATTGTTTGGAGCACTGCAGTTTTGCCAGCACTGTTCCCCTTTTTCTTTTTAACCACTATTTTATCTAGCCTCAATGTCCTAGATAAGTTGGCAAAAATATTCAAGCGTCCACTTAATGCACTATTCCACACTTCTCAGTATTCGGCGTTAGTTTATCTAATGAGTATCATCTCAGGCTATCCAGTTGGAGCAAAACTCATTTGCGACCTATACAAAAACAAAAAAATTGACAAATTTGAGGCAGTGCGTATCAATGCTTTTACCTCATGCAGTGGCCCAGTATTTATGTTAGGAACTGTAGGTAGCACTATGCTAAAGAGCTGTCATCTAGGCGTGATTATATTAATTACTCATTTTTTAGGTGCTTTTTTAAATGGACTAATATATCGCAACTATGGCAAAAAACAAAAATCTGATATCGATATATCTGTAGATACACGTAACAATATCAACGACCTAATGGGCAACGCAATCAGACAAAGCGTATTATCAGTCTTAACTGTTGGTGGATATATTGCCCTCTCGTTTATGTTTTGTGCATTTTTAAGTGATACACATCTACTCAATCTTTTATCCGCCCCCTTAGCATTTATATTAAAGTTGTTAGGGATACCCACACAATTTGCACAAGGAATCATATTAGGGCTTACGGAAATAACACGTGGTTGTTTAGAATTATCCAACTTTACTACACTAAGTACAGATATTGTCGTTGTACTCATAAGTGGAATCATTGCTTTTGGTGGTGTCAGTGTAGCTTTGCAGAGTATGACATTTTTAAAGCAGTGCAACATATCACTCAAGATATTTTTGCTACAAAAAAGTACGCAAAGTTTAATTACTATGGCACTTACTGGTCTATTCGTTTTTATCTTTTAACTATCTATCACATGATAACTTTTACCACTCATGCACAAAAGTCATATTTATACTTTTAATTATTTAAACCGTATATCCTATAAAACATAAGGATAAGAGATTATACCCCTTATCCTTGTGCTTCATCTGTTTGTGTTGATTGATTTTCAGATTGCAACTCTTGCTCAAGTTGTTGATACAATGCCCCATCAGTTGATGCCTCATTTTGGACATCTGGCATGATTAACGACACACAATAAACAACCACTATAAAGAATGCCACAAACAGAACAATTTTATTCCAAAACGACCTATTTTTTAAACAAATGATTTGATATGCCATAATCCAAACCTCTGCATCTTATTTGTCACATTATAGCAAATTTTTGTATGTATAGCAACTAAATTTGAGGGGTTAAATCAATTTTACCGAATCTTCGTCAATAAGCCCCATTAATTCATTTTGTAACGCAACGCTTGCATCAACTTTAAATGGCAAACTGTACGCACGGTTTGTGCGAGTACACTTTGCTATTACTGGAATCTTGCCTGGATAAAACTCCAATATCTTAAAAACTTCGTCTTT
Source organism: uncultured Eubacteriales bacterium (assembly GCA_900321185.1). GTDB lineage: Bacteria > Bacillota > Clostridia > Christensenellales > UBA1242 > RUG666. The sequence goes on along the minus strand of ONVD01000004.1, from coordinate 12,915 downwards.
CATTGATTCGTTGGTTAGGTCAAACTTTAGGCATAGTTTGTGTGATTCTTGCTCTACAGGTTTAGCCACCACTTGAGACTTTTTGTCATCTTGCCAAAAATCTATCTTTTCTACCATAACAATCGGCTTTTCGCCCTCTCTAATGCTAATACGTCCCTCAACTGTCAATAACTTGTCTACAATAAGATTATCTCGATATTCTTGATAAATCTTAGGGAATAACATACAATCAAAAGTGCCGTTAAAATCCTCAATAGTGATAATAGCCATATCCTTGTTGGATTTTCTAGAATGAAGTTTTTTTACTGAATTGATAATACCGCCACAAACACAATTTTCACCGTCTGTTATTTGGTCATAAATCATTGCGGTCTCTTCACCGTCAGCACTCTCTATTGGCGTGCCATCAAACTTTGAACTATCCACTGTGTAATTTGCCATTTTATCGCGGTATTTTTCTAATGGATGCCCTGAGACATAAATACCCAAAACCTCTTTTTCCATTTTTAGTTTTTGCTGTGGTGCGTATTCTTCGATGTTCGGATATGTAACAAAATTGGCTTTTTCGTCTACTTTTAGCACACTATCAAATAATGACATTTGTCCGTCGACTTGAAAACGTTTGTCACTTTCCGATTGCTCCACCATAGTCTCATATACAGCCATAAGTTGACTACGAGGTCTATTAAAGCAGTCAAAAGCACCGCCCAAAATCATAGATTCCAAAAATCTCTTGTTGTGAGCCTGACTAGAATTCATCCTTGTGATAAAGTCTTGCAAATCTACAAAAGGTCCATTCTTTTCGCGTTCTGCCACAAGTTCTTGTACTAAGCCAACACCAACGTTTTTGATACCACCCAAGCCAAAACGAATATTATCACCCTCTACCGCAAAATATGCCATAGACTTGTTGACATCTGGATTAAGAATTTGTATATTGTGTGCTTTTGCAAGTCCCATGTAATGCTTAAGCTCATCTGCCTTCGTTATTCGATTATTCATGATTGAACAATAAAACTCAACAGGAAAATATCTCTTTATGTATGCAGTTTGATACAATACATGTGCATAAGCCGCTGCATGTGCTTTATTAAACGCGTACGAACCAAATTTTTCCATCTTTGCCCACAATCTAGATGCAACTTCTTCACTCATTCCTAGAGCTAGAGCTCCAGCAATACTCTTTTTGCCCTCTGGGTCTACCCAACCATGAATAAATGTATTTTTTTCTTCTACTAGTTGGTCTTTAAGTTTTTTACCCATTATCTTACGAACATGATCCGCTTGTCCTAAGGTATAGCCTGCTATTTTTCGACATATCATCATTACCTGCTCTTGGTAAATCATAACACCATAAGTTACATCCAATACATCACGCAAACGCTCGTCTTCGTATTCAATATGCTCAGGGTCACGACGGTTCTTTAGGTAAGTAGGGATTTCGTCCATAGGTCCAGGACGATAAATAGCCCCAATAACAGTCAAATCTTCAAGGTTAACTGGGTGCATATCCATTGTAAGTTTACGCATACCACCACTTTCGATTTGAAAAATACCATCAGTGTCACCACTTGACATCAGTTTGTAAACACTTTGGTCATCATAATCTATATGATCGTAGTCTATCTCTACCCCTTTGGTTTTTCTTATAGTCTTGGCCATTAAGTCCAAATCTGTCAATGTAATAAGACCCAAAAAGTCCATCTTTAGTAATCCCAACTCTTCGACTTCCTTTTTGTCGTATTGAGTGGTGACCATGTCTCCATTCTTGGCAAGTGGTGCATGCATATCTACTGGGTCGCAACAAATAATAACACCCGCAGCATGGATACTCGTGTTACGAGGTAAATTCTCCAGTTTGATTGCTACGTCTACAATCTTTTGAATAAGTGGGTCGTTGTCATACATAGAACGTAACTCTTCGACGACATATTGCTTGTTAGCAGGGTCTGAGTCAAGTCCAAAAATTTTTTGAATAGCTGGTGATTTGGGCATATTTTGAGGGCTCGGAAAGAGTTTTGTAATCTTATCAACTTCGCTGTATGGCATTTTTAATACACGCGAAACATCCTTAATGGCGGCTTTTGGAGCAAGAGTTCCAAATGTGATAATTTGACAAACATTGTCTTCACCATACTTTTTGGATACATAATCAATAATCTCACCACGACGTACAGGGCAAAAGTCAATATCAAAGTCTGGCGGGCTGATACGCTCTGGGTTAAGAAATCTTTCAAAATACAGAGCAAAACGCAATGGGTCAATATTGGTAATACCAATAGCATAGGCAACAATCGATGCTGCACCACTTCCACGGCCAGGACCAACAGGTACTCCTATTTTATGCGCATAATTAATAAAGTCCCACACCACTAGATAATAGTCCAAAAAACCACTACCATCAATAATCTTTAACTCATATTCCGCACGGTCACGAATCTCTGGAGTAATCTCACCATATTTTTTCTTCAGCCCTTCATAAGTCATTTGGCGCAGATACTCTAGGTGCGTCATACCCTCTGGAACATCTTTTGATGCGGGATACCAATGGCTCTTAAAGTCAAACTCTATGTGACACTTCTCCGCTATTTCCATAGTGTTGTCTATTGCCTCTGGATGTCCAGCAAAGAGTTTGCGCATTTCTTCCTCGGTCTTTAGGTAATACTCGTGCCCATTCATACGCATACGGTCTGGGTCGTCAATAGTTTTGCCAGTACCTATACACAGCATAACATCTTGCATCTCCCAATCTTCTGGGTACAGATAGTGTACATCGTTGGTAGCCACAGTTTTGACACCTATCTTTTCGGCAAGCTCAAACAAGTGCGGTAATATCTTTTTTTCTTCCTCAATGCCATGGTCTTGCACTTCGATATAAAAATCTCCTGGCGCAAACATATCTCGCATCTTGATAGCATAGGCCTCGGCGTCATTATAGCGCTCAGCTATCAAAAGTTTTGGCAAATCTCCCGACAAACAAGCCGTCAGACAAATCAAGCCTTCGCTATATTGCTGTAACACATTATAGTCGATACGTGGCTTGTAATAAAACCCTTTTACCCACGCGATGGAATTTAGTTTCATCAAGTTTTGATAACCCTGCTGATTTTTGGCAATCAAAATCAAGTGAGAAATATTTGGCTTGCCAGTCTTGACATTGAGATCGGGACAAATATAAAACTCTGTACCAATAATCGGTTTTATGCCGTTTTTGTTGCATGCCTTAAAAAACTTGATAGCAGCATACATATTACCGTGGTCAGTCATTGCACAAGCAGTCGCACCACGCTCTTTTAGTATCTTTACCAGTTTGTCAATTCTTGCAGCACCATCAAGCAAACTATATTCTGTGTGCAAATGCAAATGCACAAAATTCTCCATAAGTGCCTCCTAAATATCTCCGTTTTGTCTGCGCAAGTCATCTGCCATTTCCACAATTTTGCGCAATCTGTGATTTACACCGCTCTTTGTAAGTGGAGTCGTCATAAGTTTTGCCAAATTTTCGTAGTTCTCTTCGGGATTAGCCAGTCTAAGTATACACAATTCGTATAGACTTGGTGGCAAACTTTCCAGCCCTTTTACTTTGGATATATACTCAATTGCATCAATTTGCTTTACCGACGCCGAAACCATTTTTTGCAAATTGTTGTTCATACAATTTAACTGTCGATTAAGGTTATTTCGTACTTCACGCACAGCAAACTCATTTTGTAGGGTCATCACAGCAGTATTTGCTCCAACTAACGCCAAAAGGTCACTAACTATCTCAGCCTCTTTTAGATAAACCACAAACAACTTTTTACGTTGCATCATTTTGGAGTTTATGCCACAGTCCGCCAGCAAATGTCCAAAGTCCACGGCCAGTTCGTATTGTCCAAACACAAACTCTAGATGATAGCCCCCCGCGTGTTTTTTGAGGTTGTTAATATCTTTTATTACAATGTTCGCACTTGCGCACCCCAAAAACGCGCCTGTTATAAAACTTCGCTCACAACAGTCATCAGTAATGACATGTCTAGAAATACCCTTTACTATCTCTGTATCTCCTGCATAGTTCTTTTTTAGAATGTAACAGTCATACAATATTTTGTCACTTAATTCGGCTGGCATAGAGATATTAAAACGTACAGAATGATTCGGGTGTTCCTCTTTTTTGACAGTCAAAACATCATTTACGCCATAGAGTGCCGATAAAAGTTTGGCTACTACATTGTACATACCACTAAGTTCAGTCGTAATCTCGACTATATACTTGCCATTTTGGATAGACAAAGTACCAGCAGTGCGCAAAATACCACTCAACATCGCCCTTTTGCAACAATCTTTTGCAGGGATATCGTTGGTAGCAACTTCTTCCTTGGCATCAAGTGAAAATGACATTGTAGACCTCCTTTTAGTTAAAACGAACAATATGTATTTGTTTAAGTTTGAGACACAAAAATTATCCTAAACAATATAATACAAACGCTTGATTTTGTCTAGTGGTTTAGTCAATTTTTTTAAAGTTAACGATCCTATCTAACGGTACATCATTTCTACGCAAATATTCCCAAACATTTGGACAATCGCCCACTCCTTCTGGAACGTGCGCATCACTATCTATGATAAAATTTGCACCTGTATTTGCTATGTCCCACAACTCTTGCTGAGTAAATAATAATACATGTTTGTTATTAAGCTCTATCAAAGTATTATGCTTGACCGCCTCTTTAGCAATCTTGACCGCGTCTACATGTACAATATTATGTAAATGAACAAGGATATCTATCTTATTTTTTTGCAGTGCTTCGATATACGAGTCTGTTACTTTGGCACTATGCTTTTTGGTATCCCATAAAAGGTTGCGCAAGGTAAAGTTAAACCAACCACCAAAAGTTGCTGGCTTGGTAGATTTGTGAACTCCCATTAGGATAATATCAAACCATTTTTGTTCCTCTGGAGTTAGGTCTATATCTCCATGCAAAGATATAAGGTTGGCCTCAATGCCATACAAAATTTCAATCGGATAATTTTTTTTGAGTCGTTCTATCTCAGAACGCATCTCTTTGACTTTATCTCTCTTTATACCATATGACATATGATTAAACCCATGATCTGTAATAGCAATCTTGGTTAATCCCTTATCTACAGCCGAACGTACGTTTTGCTCGATAGTACCTTTGCCGTCTCCACTATACAGAGTGTGAGTGTGGCAATCCCAAATCTGCTTGTAACCACTAATATCCATATCATTCTCCTACGATAATAATCTCCGTTTTTAACCGTACACCGTATTGAACAAATATTTTGCGCTGTATGACCCCAATCAATGTCAAAACATCTTTTGCACAAGCATCACCCAAATTAACAATGTAACCAGAATGCACTATTGACACTTGTGCGTCACCAATACATGTACCTTTCAAACCAAGTTGTTCAATATAATAAGCAGGGGCAAACTCACTATCCCCACGCCTAAAAATACTGCCCAAGCTCGGCAATCCAACATTTTGACGCTCTGCTCTAGCCTTGGCTATTGTACGCATTCTATCCAAAATCAAATCATATGGTTTTGGGCAAAGCACCAAATCTACATTTAGTATAACATAATTTTTATTATTTGTAAAAACACTTTCATGACTTTTACCAAAATATTCTAGAACACCAAAATTCCTTAACTTTAGAGAATGTGTATCTAGCACTTGTACGTTTTTTAGAATACTAGATATATCACCATTAAAAGCACCAGCATTCATAACAATTGCACCACCAACACTAGCAGGTATACCAACCGTCCACTCTAGACCACTTAGATTATTCTTTAGAGCAAGTCTGCATATGCTTGCTAAACTAGCACCAGCTTGAGCATGCAAAACATTACCCCTTACTTTTATCTTATCAAAATCATTTAAATGTATCACAACGCCATTAAATCCAGTATCCAAAAATAAAATATTACTACAATTGCCTACTATAGTAAAATCTATATCAAATTTATTGCATAGTACTATGATTTTGCGCAATGTTATGGTACTATGCACCTGTGCATAGTACCTAGCCTTACCTCCTATTTTTATGGTAGAAAGTTTGGATAAGTCAAAATTTGGGTAATAAGTGCATAGTACTTGTAATTTTTGTTCAAAAACACGTATTTTTCGCATTAAAACCACCTATTTTTAAGATTTTGAATACAAATCATCTCTTTTTTGTTGTAAAGTAATATCATCTTGAAAAACATTTTGAAATTTATTTATGCGTAAAACTGCCTTTTCAAATTGGTCGTAATCCGTACCTTGATATATACTCTTATCCGTAACCCCAAACATACCAATGCTAGTCAATTTAGATTGAATTTTTTCGCTTAATAAATAATCTATAAATTTAAAAACGTAACTTTGGATACTTTTATCTAAAGTAACGCACGCTACGTATTGTATTAAATCAGTATAACTATCAATATAATGATAATAGTTTTTTTCTAACATTCCTAAAGATATTTTGTTGGATACCCTAAAATAGTCCCTTTGTGTACCCAATAAAATATCAAATTCTTTGTTCAAATAAGCCTTATAAGCATCGTATTGTGTATCAAATTTTGTTACGTTAGCAAAACCATTGTTTGGTGGTACGTTATTTTCAACTCCTACACCTAACGTTTTGTCTTTACCAAAATCTTGACTAACATCTACGCTTTGCGAACACAACACATATCCACCCATACACCAAGGATACGCTAATTGTACATTTTTATAGGTTCCACTTTCTACTAACGTTCTACGAATATTTTTTGTGTCAACGTTCATTTCTTGGCAAGTATACTGCAAAGTTTGACCAGCCCCAATACCAAATGATATCACGTCTGGCATCTTATCCTGAGATAACATCAGTTTTACTTGGTCAATGGTAAGAGTACGAACAATAACGTACACTCCTTTATTCTGTTTTTCAAACGCCATAGCAACGTTCTCCAAAAACTTACTACGGCTATTGGTTCCGCCCTCAAATGTATCCACTTCCCACAGTTCACAAAATACCCCATTACTCTTTTTTAGAGTGTCAAAATTATAGTTTTTGTAAGTCTTAGGCAAAATATATATAGGAGCAACACTCACAAAGATGATGCATATAACCAAAAATATACAAAAGAAAATATTGATTTTGTTTGTTTTGGGCAAAATAAAAAACCTCACACAAAATTTATATATTTTATGCAAGGTTGTTTTCTATTTTTCATGAAAATATTCAAAAATCGCTCTAGCGTCTTTTTGATTAATAGATTTTATCGAACAAAGCTCTTCTACACTCGCCTTTGATATAGCGTCAATAGATTTAAAGTGGTCATAAAGTGCCTTTCGTTTTGTTGGGCCAATGCCATCAATATCCTCTAACACACTAGATACTTTGTTACGTAAACTTTTATGAAAAGTGATTGCAAATCTATGTGATTCATCACGTATACGTTGCAAAAGTTTTAGTGCAGTGTAGGTTCGTGGGATAATGACTGGTTGAGACTGACCAACTACAAAAACCTCTTCTTCTTGTTTTGCTAATCCCACCATAGGTACATTGTATCCACATGCACGCATTGCTTCATAAGCATTAGACAACTGCCCTTTGCCTCCGTCAACGACAATAAGGTCAGGCACAGCACCAAAACTTGGGTCTTTGGGTTCTTTGTTTACTTCATTAAAGCGCCTAGTAATAACTTCACGCATACTAGCAAAATCGTTTGCTCCTACTACGGTTTTGATATGGAATTTACGATAATGGCTCTTACGTGGTTCACCCTCTACAAATACAACCATAGACGCAACACTAAACACACCACTAATATTACTAATGTCGTAACACTCCATGCGACTGGGTCTATGTGGCAAATTTAAAATTTTACCCAAATTTGTAACAGCACCGACAGTCATATCTTCTTTGCGTCTCTCATCTTCTACAAACTTATCTAGATACAACAGAGCATTTTCTTGTGCCATAAGATACAATTGATGTTTGTCACCCTTCTGCGCGTTGATAAGATGAATTTCGCCATTACCAAATACTTCACTATTTTTGTGTTCTACATTCAAAAGTTGCACCAGTTCAGGCGCATCAGACTCATCAAAATTGACCACAATCTCTTTTGGAGCAATGCCCACTGTATCATAATACTGCAACATAATAGCCGACAATGCCTCTCTCTCTGGAATGAGTGCATCTAATACATGAAAACACTCTACACCTACACTACGTCCACCACGAACAGACACAACAGCCACACAAGCAGTATTGCCATTAGATGCATATGCAAAAACATCCAAGTCAGTAGTGTTAGGCAAAAATGCAAGAGTATGTGAGCCTAGTCTATCCAACATTTGCAACTTATCTCGATAATTGATGGCCGTCTCAAATTGTTCCAAATCTGCAAATCTCTGCATTTTTTGTTCCAAAATATCACGAACTTCATTGTCATTACCCTTTAAAAAATCTATAGCTTTTTGCACGTAATGTAAATACTCATTTTGAGTTATTTTACCCACACAAGGAGCACTGCACAAACCCAAGTCATAGTTTAGACACGGTCGTTGTCTTTTTGGTAATTTCGCTCCAGAACATGTTCGCAGTGGATATGCTAAATTAATAGTCTCAAGCAAATCTAGTGGACGAATACCTGCAAAATATGGACCAAAATACTTGGAGCCATCTTTTTTTAGTTTACGAGTTATCACAAAATGTGGAAACATCTCTCTCATATCTATTTTGATATAAGGATATGATTTACCATCTTTTAATAAAATATTGTAATATGGTTGATAACGCTTTATTAGATTATTCTCTAATGCTAACGCTTCGTATTCATTCTTTGTTATTATATAACGAAAATCAGCAATGTTCGAGACCATCGCCCTCACCTTGACTGTATGATTTTTGTTTTCTTGAAAATACTGCGAAACTCTATTTTTTAGGTTTACCGCCTTACCTACGTAAATTACTTCGCCGTTTACATTTTCCATAATATATACACCACTATTTTTAGGTAGGTGCTTCACTTTATCTTTAATAATTTCATTCATAACGCTTATTATATACCAGTTTTGCTTTTTTTGCAAATGTGTGTAGCACACTCAACGACATTTTACATATATATTTATATATTTTAACATATTCTTACGGAGGTATTTATGACCGTAAACCAGGCATTAGTTTTGACGTTAATCATAGCCGTCATCGTCAGTATAACAGGCGCCGACATTGTCAACAATACTACTTTCCTCATACTTATGTTAATTGCTCTTGTTGCTTTGGCACGCTCTACTAGACGCTTTAACAATTGTACAAACTTTGTCACAACTGACAACAACACATTTACCATAGTCTAAAACATTTGTTACTAACAATGTACCACCCTTGCATGTTGTTTTTGTATTATCAATTAAAAAACTTAATTCTAATCGCCAAACAAAAAGACCTTGTATACTAACAAAGTCTTTTTTGTTAACTTAATCTGTATTTTTAACTGTTTGTTCCTTTTTTGTATCTGCCTTTTTTACTTTGAATTTATGCTTTACTATATATTTATGCTCTTGCCCTTCCACTGGAGTAAACAACGTCTCGGCAGTATTTTCACGCAAATCCAAAATGTCTGACGTACCAACTTCTTCGGCTGTCGCTACACCCATATCCACCAATTCTTCGCGTTCACGCTGAGATTCTTTGACCTCTAAACGTTCTTGCATAATGATTAGTAATACGCTCACAATTGGCGCTGATAAAATCATACCCACAACACCAAACATTGCTCCGCCCAATACCATTGCGACAATCAAAACTAGTGCCCGTGTATTCATTCGTTTACTCATAATAAAGGCTGGCACAACACTCGTAACTATTGCCCAATCTAAGATGCCAAATAACACGGCAATCAACATACTGCTGACCGAAGCACCAAATCCAAGCGAGACAATTACGATAGGGACTGCTGCAATAAAGCCTCCCAAATAAGGCACAATTGAAAATATACCAAGTAATAATGCCATTAACAAAGGATATGGCACGCCAATAATTTCGTAACCTATCCATGCAATCACAAATATTATTGCCATAACAATCAATGTTGAAGTTACATATTCGTTGAGCATAGAATTGGTACGACGAGTTACTGTAATCATCTCGTCTGCAGTTTTCTTTTTGTTGTAAGCATACGTGTAGCGTCTACAAGTCTTTGATATCAATTCTTTGTCCTTAAGCATCAAAAATGAAATAAGCAACCCCAGTAAAATATTGATAATAATGTTTGCAGTGTTAACCAAAAATGTTGCCAAATTTGAGAGCATTTCGGGTAAAGATGTCTCAAGATAGTTAATGATACTCTGTATTCCACGTTCTATCGCTTGTTGTGTTTGGATATCATCTATCCAAGAAATCTGTGCTACCAGCGAGTTTAGTCCGTCCTGAATCTTCTCCATATTAGCATCAAAAGTCGCTGAGTCAGCAAAAGTATTGACCATAGACAACAAACTTGGCACCAAAAAAGCAATCAATGCACCAATTATAAAGATTATGACCACATAACTAATAATAAGCGAAATAATACGTTTGTACTTTTCCGCATGTGGGTTGCCTACAAAAGCATTGCGCAAAACTACTTTTTCTAGCCAATTAATCGGTCTTAACAACAAAAACGCTATAACACAACCAATAATGATTGGGGTCAGTCCATTAAGCAAAGCTATAAACAAATTCTTCAAAGCTTCGCCAGCTAGATTAGACAACAGCAACGCTGCCAAAAGTGCAAAGAACAACGCAATAAACCAACTCTTGTTTTTGGGTTTATTGTTGTCTGGCCCTTGATTTTGCATGTTTAATTACCTCCTATTATTTTACACTATTATTTAGCGCGCAATCTTGCCAAAGTCTTTTCTATCTTTTTATTACCAATCAAATAATCATAAAACATTACTAACACGCCCTCGAGCAAGACTCCATAATATGAGAAGATTCTCCACAACAACATAGCCCAAATTCCTAGGCCACTAGAAACCCCCACTGCCAAAAATAGATTTGTGAATGCAGACTTTGTTGACAACTCAGCCACACCCGAACCGCCAGGCAAAGGCATAAAGCCCGCAGTCAAATCACATGCTACCATTACACCTAAAAGTTGGAACCACATTTCAGCATGAAATCCACAAATAGCAGTATAAATGCAAAAAGGAATAGTAAAATATGTCAAATTTTGGAATAATGAAAACAATAATTCCGAGATAAACACCCAAGGTGTACTAAAAAACTTTCGAGAGGTAGTGATATACTCTCGTACAATATGCATAATTTTGGCATATGTACGTCGGTAATCTTTGATAAAGTGTAATTTTTTACAAAGTTTCAACAATCCAACCATAATACTCGGTGCAATCTTTTTGCTGACTGATAACAAAATAATTGACAAAATTAACAGTACATTAAGACTAAGACCTATCCAACACATAGTGATTATAACTGGAGAAATTTGTAGGTTGATAATATTTGTAGCATTAAACAAAATCACTACAAACGCAAACGCCACAAAGAAAGTTTGACTAAAAATATATTTTGCCAAAGGCACACTTGTAGCCGTGCTGGCTGACAATCCACGTTTGTTTAGATAAAAAATTTCGAATGGTTGTCCACCAGTAGCTAATGGGGTGATGCTATCATAAAAACGTTGAGTGACTGTTGCTTTAAAACTCAACCACGGTCTACTTTGTCCTGTAGAGCGCTTAATCAACACCCAAATACGCATTGAGTCAAATACTTGCGCCAAAAAGAATAGCACTAGCGCCACAAGTATCCACCACCAATTTAATTCAGTAAAAAACAATTGTTCAAATGAAACATTGTCATTCGAATGACTAAACTGATACCATAAGATAACCGCTAAAATTATTAAATTTAATATTAAAAAGCCAAAACTAAGCCAACGTTTTTTCTTGCTTCGCTGTTTTGTAACAGCCGTGTTTGACCCCGCCAAAACTTTTTGAGTCATCTCTTCGTTGGTTGCGTTCTTGGTTTCTGCCTCTATTTGTTTTGTCGAATAAGTACTCAATGATTTGTAATATTTAAAATTTTCCTTTAACGGCGAAAATGCCCTATACTTAATGTATATGCAAGGTTTTAGTTTGTCGTTTTGCACTTCTTTGTATTTGCTATTTTCGCTCATATCTACTCTTTAAAATATATACTATTAACATCCTAACATTTTTGCATCGTTTTGTCAAAAGAATACCCCAAAAAAACTGAGATAAAATCTCAATTTTCGCTAGTATATTGTATTAACACTGCATTTTTTGTACTATCAGTAACTTTTAGATTATCGCTAATCTCTACACCTGCAATAGCTAGTATCGTATTATCTATCGCCAAAACTGGTGTAACGTCTCTCAAACGTTGTGGAACTTTTTTGTCAATAAAATATGCTTTGAGAGATTTAGTGCCACCGCCAAACTTGTGTATGATGTCACCTTCTTTGCGTATTCTCCAAACGGCACTCTCAGGAATCTTGTCTGCATCAGCAAGTAACATACCTAGTACTGGTTGTTTGTCGTAACTACGCTTAATTTTGATTCTGCCTAAATCAGCAATCTTTGTTACACCCAACTTGTATGGCCATTGTGTATCAATGACCATTTTAGGTTTTGCACGAACTATTGTCAGGTACTCATACTCTTTGTACACTCTACATTCTTTAGGTAGGTCTAGTTTTGCACCATTAATGCCATTTTTTGCTAAAGCGACTATCAATTTTATGTGCTTGCGCTCAATATCACTCGTAACCCCTAACAACTCAAAACTATGATACAATACTCTTGCTACAACAGAATTGCCATATACAAAATATGTGAGTGGAATCTTGACCATATTCTCACTTGAGAGTATTCCACTGTAATCTATCATACTGTTGATATATTT
>ONVD01000018.1 GCA_900321185.1 uncultured Eubacteriales bacterium | reverse complement strand
GCGGACTAGATAAGTATACATCTGGTGACTTAATAATCAACAATAAATCCACAAAAAACTACACAGACAGAGATTGGGATGCTTATCGTAATCGCTCAGTAGGTTTTGTATTTCAATCATACAACTTAATCATGCATCAAACCATTTTGTCTAATGTAGAGTTAGCATTAACACTAGCAGGAGTTGGCAAAGAAGAGCGTCACAAAAGAGCAGTAGAGGCACTTACAAAAGTTGGCCTTGCACAACATTTGGACAAACGTCCCAATCAACTTTCTGGTGGACAAATGCAACGTGTAGCAATTGCACGTGCAATCATTAACAATCCAGACATCATACTTGCGGACGAGCCAACTGGTGCGTTGGATACCGAAACAAGCATACAGGTAATGGAAATATTAAAAGAGATAGCAAAAGATAGGCTTGTTATCATGGTCACTCACAATCCAGAACTTGCAGTAAAATATTCTACTAGGACTATTAAATTGCTAGATGGCAACATAATAGATGATAACAATCCCTACACACCTACCAAGCAAGAGGCAAAGACGGTAATACCCACTACTCCTCCTTCCAAAGACAAAAAGCAAAAAACATCGATGAGTTTTTGGACTGCCCTACATCTTTCACTCAATAATTTGCGTACCAAAAAAGGCAGAACCATAATGACCGCCGTTGCTGGTAGTATTGGTATCATTGGTGTTGCACTTGTGCTAGCAATATCCAACGGATTTAGCACATACATTAACACAATGCAATCAGATACGCTTAGCGCTTATCCCGTAACTGTGTCGACCGCAACCATAGATTATGACAAACTAAATAGTTTTAACATAGAAGACACAACTAATGATGACAATAATAGTGAATATGTTATTGTCGACCAATCTAGTCTAACAAAATATATAAGTTATGGACATTACAACAATATTACACCAAATTTTGTCCAGGCTGTGCAAGATTTTGAAGCCGAGGACCAGCAAAAAAGAGAAAGTAACAGAGCATTAAATTTAGTACAATATACATACTTTACACCACTAAAACTAGTTTACAAAGATGATACTAAAGATAAATATTCTTTGTATACAGCCCAAAATTCCATTAGTATTTTATCTGGCACAAATTCGGACATTTTCTTTCAAGAGTTAGATGACGAAGACTTTATGCTTTCACAATATGACGTAATTTATACCACGGATGACTACAATCCAGACGACATGTACGGACTAACACTCGTTGTAGGACAAGGCAACCACATTAGCAGTACGCTCATAGAACGCTTAGGGATAAAACTTACTACAAAGCCAGATACAACATACGAAAACATTAATTTTGATGATATTTGCCAAAAAGAATACAAAGTAATATTTAACAATGATTATTATATATTTGATGAGGCTAACAACCTCAGCACGCTAGATACAGATGACCAGACTTTACTCCAAAACACTTATGATAACGCTAGTCAAACATTACGCATTAATCGTATCATTAGGCAAAAAGAAGACTCTGTCGTTAGTTTATTAAACAATGGAGTTATGTACACTAAAGAATTTTCGACAATGTATAGACAAAATTGTCTAAATAGCACGATTGCAACCAAGCAAAAAGAGTTAAAGGCAACACAAACAAGCAACTTTACTTTTTATACACCTCTAAAACTAACAATTGCAGAATTTAGCAATTTATTGCCAACCAATGGTTTTGCAGATACTGATTCTATCAATGGCTTTTTAAATCGATATTTTAGCACTTCTATAGATGCCGACAGCGCCTACAATTTAGGATTACAGCAGATAGGCATTAGCACTATACCGCAATGCATATCATTCTACACAAAAAGTTTTGATGGTAAAAAAGCAGTTGAAGACATGATTAGCAACTACAACAAGACCGCCCCCGAAGGGCAAGATATCCTATATGGTGACCAATCTGAACTCATCACTAACACGTTGGGTAGCATTATATCCATCATAAGTTACGTGCTAATTGCATTTGCATCCATTTCGTTGATTGTTTCTAGCATTATGATAGGTGTCATCACTTACACATCAGTCATCGAACGTACCAAAGAAATCGGAGTTTTGCGTAGCCTCGGAGCACGCAAAAAAGATGTCTCACGTGTATTTAATGCCGAAACAACTATTTTGGGTGCTTTTGCAGGGGTAATTGGTATTGTGATTGCGTACATTCTTTGCATTCCAATAAGTTTGATTATTGAACACTTGTCTAACATATCTGGTATTGCTAACCTCAACCCAATGCACGCGTTGTTGCTTATTGTAATCAGCACATTGCTATCCCTTATTGCAGGACTGATACCAAGTAGATACGCGTCAAAACAAGACCCAGTCACAGCATTGCGTACTGAATAGCATCACTAATATGGCATAATACACATGAATAAAAAAAGAGCCTAACATCAAAATTGTTAGATTCTTTTTTTATTTTGAAAAAGATTAATCTTTAACAGATATTTTTGAAATTAAAACAAAAAAGAGCCTACTTACTTTTATGTTCTCTTGGTATCTTTTTGGTTTTGTAGTCTTACCTTGCAATAAAACAACATAGCTAGCATTTTGCCTTGCACAGCCATTGTGTGAGCCTCCAAAAATTTTGGTAATTCATTTAATGGGACGATGACAGGCTCGATTATTTCATCCCCTTCTAGATTTTGCTTGTGGTCGAGTTTTACTTGTGCAAAAAAAGTTTGAGATGCTTCATTTAGACAGCCAGGAGAAATAAAACTTAGGTCTGTACAAGGCGTCAAATCTAATGTGGAGGCGCCTATTTCTTCTAATAGTTCTCGTTTTGCCGTGGTAAATGTATCCTCGTCACCATCCACGCAACCCGCTGGGACATCATAAATATAGTCATTTACAGCAAATCTAAACTGACGGATAAACACAACGCTTATGTCGTTGCCGTTTTTGACGTATGGCAAAACAATCACAGCATCCACTTTGTGTTTGTCTAGATTATCAACACTTATTTCTCGCCTAGATGTCACACAATAAGTGATAGTTTTTGCACCTAGAGTATAAGTAAGTTTGTACATGTTGATATACTTATTATCAGTTAATTTTTTGACATTAGTTAATATTGGCTTTTCAATCATTTTATTTTGCCTTTGTTCTTAATATATTGTTGGTAATAAAACATTTTTGTCATCATTTTGCCAGTCATTCCCATGGTGTGTGTATCCACAAACTGAGGAACATCCTTAAGTGGCACAATCTCTAGATCAATCACTTCATAATCTTCCAACGCTTGCACTCCAGACAATTCTACCTCGGCAAAGTAGGTAGCGATGCACTCGTTGGTCATACCAGGGCTGGTGTAGGCTGGTGTCGATGCTGGCTCGATACTCAGAACGCGTGCACCAATTTCCTCACGTACTTCACGTTTTGCACAATCTACAATATCTTCGTTTGGCTCCACTCTACCCGCTGGCAAGTCATAAATGTAGTCATTTATAGGAAACCTAAATTGCCTAATAAAAACAATAAATGTTTGTTTGTTTTTACGGAAGTATGGCAAAATGACCGTGGCATCTACATGCTTTTCGGCTGAATTTTTTTTGTTCATCTTGCGCCTAGATACTAGGTTGTAGTCTAGGGGTCTATTGTTTACTTTAAAGTGGTAAGTATATACATTTATGCGGTCGAACTTTTCTACCGTCTCCACTTTTGTTAAAATTATCTTGTCGTCCATTTTTTACCTCTTTTGTAGTTATAAAAATTAGTATAACATCTAAAAAAGTTTTTGCCAAACAAAAACAAACAAAAATCATTTACATTGCTAAATAATTGCTAAAATCTTAGTTATATGCTACAATAGATTAGATATTTTTTTATGGAGAATAGAATATGGAGATTTACCAAATACTTGCCGAACGTTATGGCATAAAACAAATTTACGCACAAAACCTTATTACATTACTTGACCAGGGGTGCACAGTACCTTTTATTGCAAGATATCGTAAGGAAATGCACGGCACTTGTGACGACCAAACCATTAGAGCTTTTGCAGATGACCTAAACTATCTACGCAATCTTAATACACGTAAACAAGAAATTTCAAAATTACTGACCGAACAAGGTAACATTACACCAGAGATTCAACAAAAGATAGACAATTCACTTACGCTAACCGAGTTGGATGACATCTACCGCCCATTTAGGCCAAAACGTAAAACACGCGCAAGTGTGGCAATAACAGCAGGCTTGCAACCTTTGGCAGACCAAATTTTAAAGCAATCACCCAACACAAATCTAAACGAAGTTGCATTACCTTTTGTAAACACAGATAAAGGCATAAATAACACCGAAGAAGCTTTGCAAGGTGCTAGCGATATTATTGCTGAGATTGTGTCAGATGACCCAGATGCACGTAAGGCACTCCGAGATATATATTGGGCAAGAGCAAAGATAAAAACTAGTTGGAACGAAACGAAAGACGAAAACAAAACTTATGAGATGTACAAAGACTTTAACGAACTAATCAAGACAATGCCTAGTCACCGCATTTTAGCAATCAACCGAGGCGAAAAAGAAGGTGCTATTAAGGTAGAGTTTAATATGGATAGCACTGCTACCCAAACAGTCTATACAGCACTTTTTCATCAATTCCTAAAAGGTGAAGCAAAGCCATACATAGCAAGTCTTATGGCAGAGTTAAACGAACCAACTGCAAAGGTCAAAAAAGCAAAAGCAGAGCCTCAAAAACTGGGCGACACGGAGATTCATCAATTTGTGGTCAACGCCATTCGTGACGGATATGAGAGATTGCTTGCTCCGTCACTCGAACGTGAACTACGTAACACTATGACCGAAAACGCAGACGAGCAAGCTATCAAAATGTTCGAACTCAACCTAAAGCCACTCTTGATGCAACCACCACTCAAAAACAAAACAATCATGGCAGTGGACCCTGCATACCGCACGGGCTGTAAGATTGCCGTCATTGACCCAAGTGGCAAGGTACTAGATACAGGTGTTGTATATCCTACCCCACCGCAATCCAAGATTGAAGAAAGTGAAAAAATTCTAACGGATATGATTTATCGCAACCATGTAGACACTATTAGCATAGGCAATGGTACGGCTAGTAAAGAATCCGAAATCTTTGTTGCTAACCTTATCAAAAAACTTCACACTCCTGTGCAATATGCTGTTGTTAACGAAGCAGGAGCATCTGTATACAGCGCAAGTAAACTCGGTGCACAAGAGTTTCCACAATATGACGTCAGTATTCGTAGTGCAGTCAGCATTGCAAGACGTTTGCAAGACCCACTGGCAGAGTTAATTAAGATTGACCCAAAATCTATTGGTGTTGGACAATACCAACACGACATGCCTCAAAAGAGGTTATCTGAAGTTCTCGAAGGTGTAGTAGAGAGCAGTGTAAACGAAGTTGGTGTAGACCTTAACACTGCATCTGTACCACTACTTGCCCGTGTAAGTGGATTAAATCAAAAAACGGCCAGCGCCATTGTAAAATATCGTGACAAAAACAAACAATTTAAATCACGTGAAGAACTACTAGACGTTACGGGACTAGGAGCAAAAGCGTATGAGCAATGTGCAGGTTTCTTGCGTATACCAAACGCCAAAAACGTATTAGACAACACAGCAGTGCATCCAGAAAGTTATGAGGCGGTACACAAGTTGTTGTCGCACTTTAACCTAAGCGAACAAGACATCACCGACCACAACATAACCACCCTACCTCAACAGATTGCTAACGAAGGCGAAGAAAACATCGCATCCATCTGTGGCGTAGGTGTACCAACGCTCAATGACATAGTACTAGAGCTTCAAAAACCAGGACGCGACATCCGTGACAGTTTGCCAAAGCCTGTACTTCGTAGTGACCTATTATCACTAGAAGACCTAACTGTTGGTATGGACATTAATGGTACTGTACGAAACGTTGTAGACTTTGGCGCGTTTGTAGATATCGGTGTTCATCAAGACGGTCTGGTACATATTAGCGAGATTTGTGACCAATATATCAAGCATCCGAACGAAGTCTTGACCGTCGGCGACAAAGTGCGAGTGAGAGTTATTGGTGTAGATGTAGCCAAAAAACGTATCAGTCTAAGCATCAAACAAGCAGAACCAGAACAAACTATGTCCACTCAGCCACAAACCATAGTAGCAACCAAATAACAAGTTTTACAAAAAATTCTTAATTTTGTTTGACAATCAAAAATACGTATAGTATAATAATAAACGAGAGTACGAGTTTGTTGCCATATTTCCACCCTTTCAGCAACAAATTTGTTTTGTACTCTTTTTGTTTACCCTTTCAACAGCAACCATTTTTTAGGTATGCTGTTTTTTTATGGTATATTTTGTAAATTTTAGAAAATATGTTCTAATTTTATGTTTTTAGTGGTATAATTACACTCAAAGGAGATAATTATGCCAATAATTTTGCATTGCGACCTAAACAACTTTTATGCAAGTGTAGAATGTGTACTCAACCCAGCTCTAAAAAATTTCCCTGTAGCAGTCGCTGGTAGTCCACGTCAAAGGCATGGTGTAGTGCTAGCCAAAAATGAACTGGCCAAAAAGTATGGCGTAAAAACTGGTGACGTAGTGTGGGAAGCTCGTCAAAAATGCCCAAACCTTATTTGTCTACCTCCACAATTCAAAAAATATCAAGAATATAGTAAAAAAGTAATTAACATTTATGCTAGATTTACCGACAAGATAGAAAGTTTTGGACCAGATGAATGCTGGTTGGATGTCACACACTCAACAAAACTTTTTGGTGATGGCAAAACTATTGCCGACAACTTACGAAAAATTGTCGAAGAAGAAACTGGCTTAACTATTTCGGTAGGTGTGTCATTTAACAAATATTTTGCAAAACTTGGCAGTGACCTAAAAAAGCCCAATGCAACAACAGTTATATCCAAAGAAAACTTTAAAGAAAAAATTTTTAATCTGAGCGCTGACAAACTAATTTTCGTTGGCAAAAAAACTTATGGTAAATTAAACAAACTAAACATTTTTACCATAGGTGACCTAGCACATGCTGACCCACAACTTTTGCAAAAGCATTTTGGCGTAATCGGCCCACGAATGCAATGCATAGCCAATGGCGAGGATAATACAGCAATCGAAAGTTTTAACAACAATGACGAGCAAAAAAGTGTTGGCAATGGACTAACAGCTTTGAGAGATTTGACTCAAAAAGACGAGATTGTTAGCAGTATATTAGTACTTAGCGAAAAAGTAGCATATCGTATGCGAGTAATCGGTGTTTGTGGCAAAACCGTCCATCTAACTCTCAAAGATAGCACATTAAATTCAATCAGTCACTCCACCACTCTAAATTTTTTGACCAATACATCCTTAGAGATTGCATCATCTGCAGTAGAATTATTTGACAAGTTTTGGACAAACCGACTAAATTTGTCTATCCGTGCAATAAGAGTGGCAGTCAGTAACTTAACAAAAGATAGTACACTATCTCAAATAACTTTTTTTGAAGACAAAAAACGTGAAAAGCTCAAAAAACTAAACAAGACTTGCGACAAAATTAGAGATAAATACGGTTATTACTCTATCCGCAACGCCAACACAATAGACAAAGATTTTGTCAACTATTTTGAGGCAGACAAGGACCAAAATGAGATAGGCACGGAATAAATCAATGCTAAAACTTTGACATACTTATCCTAATTTAATATATTTACAAAAAAATATGGATGTGATAAACAACACATCCAAAAGTACAATCATAATTTGAGATGAAACATACAAAAAGTCATCAACTAAAACCAAATAAATTATTTATCTATCTCACCATAATAAACTTTTAAACAATTGGGCATACCAATATCTTTTGAACCCACACCAAAACCAACTTTTTTGAGGGTCATCTCGGGCATATTTCCAAAACTTTGTGCAAGTGTAGTGATAATCGCCGCTCCTGTAGGTGTCACTAATTCGGTGTCTACATCTATTTGCCTAAATTTCACATTATTGTTAGCCAAAATCTCTAATGTCGCTGGCACTGGCACACTCATTTGACCGTGTGCACAAGTGATAACCCCGCGTCCTTCGTTTAGCACAGACGAATAAATCTTGTCTGGTTTAATCTTATTAATTAAAATGGCGGTACCAACAATATCTACGATTGAATCCACTGCACCAACTTCGTGAAAATGAATTTCGCTGAGTGCTTTGCCATGCACTTTGGATTCCGCCTCAGCAACCTTCAAAAAAATGTCCTTGGCTAGTTTTTTTGTATCTTGGTCTAATGTAGAGTCATCTATTATTTTGTTAACCTCAAGCAAGTTGCGATGTTCATGGCGATGATTTTTTGGGTGATTATGTTCGTGGTCGTGCTTGTGTTCATCCAAATCGTGATAATGTCCATATTCGTCCTCACCATCCACTACAACATTTAGATGTGTACCCATAATACCGTGCGAGTCTTGTCTAGATATATCTATCTTGTAGCCATCGACATTCAACTTTTTTAGTTCATCCAAAAAATATTTGTCATCACCTAATATTTCTAACAACGCTCCAATAGTCATGTCACCCGCAATACCTGTAGGACAATCAAAATACAAAACTTTCATAACTACCTCCAAAATTTTAATCAAAAAATAAAACACACAAATCTATGTGTACGAGTAGTGAGAAGCAAGGTAAATTTACACCTCTAAAAGTTGCTCATAGCAAAATTTTAGCAAGTTGAACGACTTGCCAGTAAAATACACTCTTGGGGTGAGAGTCCCTCTTCCCACATATCAAAAACAAAACACCCTATCGTGGGTGCTGTTGGTGGGAAGCAAGGGCAATTTGCGTACCCAAAAAGTTGCCTGTGGCAAGTTTTCGCAAATTGGACAAACCATGTTTTGTCGGCGCGAGAGTGCCACCCACCCATTGCGGTGGCACGGCGCGAACCCCTTGGGGTGAGAGTCCCTCTTCCCACATATCAAAAACAAAACACCCTATCGTGGGTGCTGTTGGTGGGAAGTAAGGGACTCGAACCCCTGAAGTCGTGAGACAACAGATTTACAGTCTGCTCCATTTGGCCACTCTGGAAACTTCCCATAAATAAATGTAGTTTGCACTACAATGGAGCTGGCAATAGGAATCGAACCTACAACCTGCTGATTACAAGTCAGCTGCTCTACCGTTGAGCCATGCCAGCGTATGGTGCCCTAGGTGGG
>ONVD01000003.1 GCA_900321185.1 uncultured Eubacteriales bacterium | reverse complement strand
TTGCTAGGGTGTCTGACGAAATATCTGGCATCTCATCGCTCGCACAAGGCAAATTAGTTGGCTCAAAAATTTCTGTAACTTTTGATTAATAATTTAATTAAAAGAGTTTTAATATGGTAACAAAAAAGAATCTAACATACAAAAGTGTTAGATTCTTTTTTGTAGTAATTTAGTGCGAGAATATTAGTTTGCAAGTGTTAAATATCTAAACTCATCTAAAAGCTCAATCAAACGCATGGAAATGCAAATCTTAGCAAAGTGTTGGACATTCGAACAAGGTTTTGATTGGATGATAGATAAATATGTGGGGGATAGGGTTTAGTTGTTTGTTATTTTTGTTTAAAATATACAAGTTCTGTTATTTATTTAGTTTTTGGGTTTGTTTGCCAAGGTGTTTGTATTATCTCTATCTACTACCACAAACCTAGAATTATATTGTTTGTTGTTTGCTAGGCAGTGATAGCCATAATCTACCAAGTTGGTGGCGTCAAATTGTTTGAGATTTTCGTCGTTGCACAGTAAATAGTCTCCACATTGTTTTAGTTTTGGAGCAGAAAAACTAGTCAAATTGGCTTGGTACATACAGTCTTTGCCACACTCTTCTAGACTTGGTAACTCTAGGGCTGCCAAACTTTTATTCCTAAACAAGAACCTATCTTGGCACGTTTTTAATTTTGGCAGTAACAAAAGTTTGAGTTTGTTGTTAAAAAACATAAATGCATCGCCACAAGTTTGGAGTTTTGGTAAAATCAAAGTTTTTAGATTTTCGTTTTGGAATAGAAAAGCGTCACCACATTGCTCAAGATTTGGTAAATTGATTTTGGTAAGTTTGCGGTTGAGTAAAACAAATGAGTTGCCACAAGTTTTTAATTCGGGTAAATTTAGGTCAACCAATTCCTTGTTGTTTTTTAAAAAATCTGTGCCACAAGTTTTTAGTTTTGGTAAATCGAGGCTATATAAGGCAGAGTTGAATGTCAAAAAATTATCTTGGCACTCTGTTAGGTTTGGGTTGGACAATTTAATGATTTTGTCATCTTTGTTTGTTGTAATTAGTACATCTTTGTCGTTTGCATTTTTGGGTGTGATGCGTATAGTTTTGTTGTTGTCTTCGTCAAACTCGAGGGCAATTTTTTTAATGTCACCCAAACTATCTATAAATGCATCTTTCCAAAAGACATTTTTGTCATACATACTTATGGTATTACTAGAAAAGTCTACTACATAACCGTCCATTAAATAATATCTATCTGGTAAACGTTTTACTTCTTTATTCTTAATTATTGTGTTGTTTGGACAGTAAAATGTACTGCTGTATGTTAGGTTGTATTTGTAATATTTACCATCTGGTGCTTCGATGTAATCTTCCAAAACAAACGCTGGTACTTTTGAAGAAATTTTTAGGTTGTATTTGTCTCGGAATGCTCGTGTCAGCCCTGGGATAATATTATCTAGGTCATTACCAAACGTGGCGTCTGGGTTATTTACAGCGTGGCTGTATCTATTTTTTATAGACAAAATGTTGAATAACCCTTTGGAAAATTGTATGCTTAGTACACTTGTGCCATATGCGTCTTGCCGTGCGGGGCTTTTGGCCCGAGGGATAGCGTTTTCATTTTGCACAACTTCTTTTTTTACGGCAAACCATACTCGACAAGTAAGCAATCTACCGCCATCAAAAGTACAAATCTCTTGCCCTTTCCAGTGCTTTGGCCTACCACCTTTGTATATAGGTGTTGGCTCTCCACGATAATAATAATGTCTAAAACTTTGTATATCTGCCTCTGTTTTGCATTCGGGGAATAATACGTATCCTGCTTTGCTCATTAATTCTTCGGGTCCTTCTGGTACTTTGAGATATTCGTTTTTTTGAATATTTACGAATGAGTAAATGTAGTCTTTGAACGCTTCTTTTTCGCCCCATTTCTCAATGTCTTCACCTAGAGTTTTGCTTTGTGCAAAATGCTCGGATACAATTTTGTACAACAATCCGTTTGTTTCTAACAGCGTTGGGAAAAGTTCTCGACAAATATGTGCCAGTGTTTCACTGTAATGTTTCTTGATTAACTGCAAATCTGTTTTTTTACTTGTAGACATGAACGTCGTCTCCGTATTATAAAATATATTGGCTATTTTCTTGATTGGCTTGCTCGATGTCGGTATCAAAGTCTATTTCGTGTGCGTCTGGTGCTATGATTTTTTTGCAGTTCTTTGCATCATCTAAAAAGTATTCGCCATATTCTTTTAGTTTTGGAGCGTAAAAATATGAGATATCGCTATTATTAGGTATAAATTCCAAACGTACTTTTTCCAGGCTTTCAAGAGATAATTGTTTTATCGCGTAGTTTGCGAATAGGAAGTGGTCACCGCAAAGCCTTAATTTTGGAGCGTTAAAGGTTTGTATAATTTTATTCATACAACAAAAGTCACCACCGCAAGACTCTAAGTTAGGTAAATCTAATTCTCTAAGACGATGATTAGATTGTAAAAAACCATGTCTACATTTTTGGAGTTTAGGAACGCTTATACTTTCTAATAATATATTCGACGACAAAAACCCATCTTTACATTTTTCTAAATTAGGTAACTCTATTGACGATAAAATTTTGTTGCTAGCTAAAAAATCACTTCCACATATTTTAAGATTAGGTAACGTTAGGTATTCAATTGTGTTGTTATACTTTAGATATCCATTACCGCATTCCGTTAGATTTGGGTCATTTACGTCAACTATTTCGTTTCGTTTGTTAATACTGACACATACTTTATCATAAGATTCATCTTTTGGTATAAACTCCAATATCCTAATAGCGTTTGGTCTATACCTAATATTTATAGACCAAATGTCTCCAAGGCTCTTTAGGAAACAATCTTGGTCTTTGAGACTTTGGTCAAAATAATAAACTTGAGTATTTGCTAAGTCTACAATGTAGCAGTCTATTAGCATAAGGTCTTCGTGGAGTTGTATAGCTTCTCCATTTTTTATTATTGTATTATTATTGCAATAATAAATATCATTAGCAACTATATTGTATTTGTATTCTTTGCCGTCATTCGTCTTAACAGTCTTATGACTTATTTGAGATTGTCTATTGTATGTTTTATCCATTATCCATAAATCCTCTTAAATAAATATTTTTTGTTATGTCTAGTTAGTAGCAAATCTTCTAATTCTACGTTCCATTCAAATTTATCTATTGTTTGTTCCAACTCAAAAGAATACGGTTCAACATAGTTAATTGAGCTTTTGTTAAGTAATCTGTCATCCAAGGTGATTTTGTCACCGATTTTTGGGTAGGTAACACCCTTGGTTGAATGTAGTGCAATGACCAAATCTGTGGTTGTGCCATCTTGTAAATTTTTGCACGTGCATCTGTAATTAGGGTTCACATCCAAGACCTGTAGTTGTGCCATAAAAAGACCTCCGTTGTCTATCCTTTATAGTATACCACAACAATAAATTAAAAACAAGAGTAAACTTTACAATTTGTTAGTTTATTAGTTATTAAATATCCGATGAATTGTTTTGTATTATAATTTTACATCTTTGCACTAAAAATTAGCTTATTAAAAATGTAAACGATTGTGAAGATACAATTAAACTTACAAATGACTATACTAATTTGGTCGGCGACTTGCCTAAAGGTGATTTTTCACTTTTATAACAGACGTCGTTTAATTTATCGATAATATATTGTTATTGTTTGCTATAAGATATACAATGGTCCATCTGAAAGTATCGGATAGCTCAGCCGAAAAAATTATCAATAGAATCAAAGTATCAAATGATTATAAAACTACGCATCAAAATATACGTAAAAAAAGACACAACGATTGTGTCTTTTTATTGGTACAACCGAGCGGATTTGAACCGCTGACCTACCGCTTAGGAG
>ONVD01000007.1 GCA_900321185.1 uncultured Eubacteriales bacterium | reverse complement strand
ACCGCCAAATCTCGTGCTAGAGTGATTGGCTGGCAAGACACATAGACTATCGTTTGGATGTCGTTTTTTAACACTTCGTCCAACAAACTTTGTGCACAACCTTTACGCGGTGGGTCCAAGACGCAACACAAGTTTTGATTATGTTTTAATGTAGTTAAAAGTCTTCCTTGATAACTTAATTTTTCGCTAGCAATATCCTTTAATAACTTAGGCAAAACTTCTTCGCTCTTGCCTAATATTGCATAGGCATTTTGTATATTATTTTGTTTAAACAGTGCATTGCTTAGGTTTACAGCATATGGGTTACACTCTACACCTATACAAAATGCACTAGACCTAGCAAGCACCGCTGTCATCAAGCCTGCTCCACTATACAAATCAAAGACTATGCTGTCTTTTGGTAACACCGTTCTAACATAATTATAAATCTGCGAACTTACCTCATCATTTATTTGTAAAAAACTACCAATGTTAATAGGGATTGTCAAATTATCTCTTGTGATACTTATATCTTGCTTGCCCGATACAAATTTAATATCACGAGATAATATGGTTTTTGGGTCTTTGTTTTGACAATAACTCAAATTGAACTTAGTAAATGCGTTGGCTAAGAATTTAGTCAGGGCTTGGGATTGTGGCAATTGCTTAACAGTACCCACCACACACACAAGCACTGCCTCTGTGGTAAATCTAACTACTACATTACGAATACCTTGCTTGTCTATGTCGCTATAACATTTGATATCTAGTTTGAGATATTCCCTAAAGATATCCAATATCTTTTTGTGTCGTTGGTCTGTTATTAAACATTCTTTGACGGGTATTACATTGTGAGATTTTGATTCAAAAAGTCCGATGACATTCTTGCCATTGATATTCCTTACTGCAAAACTAATTTTGTTACGATAGTACAAGTTTGATGAGCAAACATACTCAAAATCCTTGTCGTAATTTACTTTGTATTTTTTTAAACAATTGCCTACGTATGTTGTTTTGTACTTTTGTTGCTCTTCTGAGTTCATACATTGTAAATTACAACCACCACATTTTGCATAATAAGGGCAAAGCGTTTGTACACGGTTGGGACTAGACAACAACACTCTCAGTTGATTATTTGCATCCAACGATACCTTTTCGCCAAGTAAAACATTTGGCAAAAAATAGGTCTTTTGTCCGTGTGCTATGCCTACACCATTCATGCCATAATCTACTATTTGTAATTCTTGATTTTTTATTTCTTTTGACATAACTTAGATTATATCACACCGTTGTGCCAAAAGCAACTCTACCAACTCGAAACTTAATAAAACAAGAACAGCTAAATATTTGGCTGTTCTCGCGGTCTATTATTGTTTGTCGTCTGATGGTTTTTTTCTGGTACTACCATCTTTTAGATGAAGAGATTCATTGAGACTAGCTAACAGTGATGTAACTCCAGCAAGTTCGGTAGGAACAATCAATTTGGTTGCTTGACCGTCTGCTACCTTTTGCATTGCCTCGTATCCCTTGAGGGTAATGTATGCTTGGTCTGGTTTTGCATTGATGATTAACTTGATGGCATCTGCAGTACCTTCTGCCTCTTTAATAAGTGATAGGCGTTTTGCTTCAGCGCGTAATACTGCAGCCTCTTTTTCACCTTCGGCAATAAGTATATTACTTTGCTTTTCACCTTCAGCAATCAAGATTGCTTCACGACGTTCACGTTCCGCTCTCATTTGTTTTTCCATGGCTGTTTGGATATCTTTTGGTGGAAGGATATTCTTTAACTCCACACGGTTAATCTTAATCCCCCATGGGTCGGTTGCCTCATCTAGGATGGCACGCATTTTTGTATTAACTGTGTCACGGCTGGTAAGTGTCGCATCCAACTCTAACTCACCCACCAAGTTACGCAATGTAGTTGCGGTAAGGTTCTCGATTGCTGACACTGGACGCTCTACACCATAAGTATACATCTTTGGGTCAGTTACCTGATAATATACAACTGTGTCTATTTGCATAGTAACATTATCTTTGGTGATAACTGGTTGTGGTTTAAAGTCTGCTACTTTCTCCTTTAGCGAAATAGGTGCACCAGCTGGGCGGTCAAAGAATGGAATAATAAAGTGTATACCCGTATCCAACACTTTGTGAAATTTACCAAGACGCTCAATAACCACTGCGGTAGATTGGCGCACAATCCTGAGACTAAGAGCCAAAATTAGTAGTATTAATAGCACCAGACATACTATAACTATAACTGCTACTGTTTCCATTTTTATTTCTCCTTTTTATCTACTTTTTTTGTTTTTTCATTTGTTTGATTGTCGCCTAAGGGCTCGACAATCAATTTGTTGCCATCAACTTTAACAACACGGACTTGTTGGCCTGCCTCGATTGAGGTGCTTTCGTCTTTACCAACAGCAGTCCAAACAACGCCGTTGATTTTTAATTCTCCAGCAGAGTCTAAGGTAATACTCTGTCGCAATTTGTGTTCGGTACCGATTAGACTATCAACATTCGTGGTTGTTTTGTCATTTTTGAGTAGATATTTGATACTAAATTTACGCAACGACAATAACAGCACGAGCGCTAGAGCACAAAAGACTAACACCTGAACCCACCAAACTACGCCACAAAGTGCCAAAATTATGGCAACAATACTAGCAATCGTGAACCAAATGGAGACCATTTGCATTGTGGCAAACTCTAATAATGCACTCACGACAGCCACAGCAAGCCAAACCCAAACTAGATAATCAATCATCCATGCCTCCTCCCCTTTATATATTTATATTGCCTGTCACATGTATTTAGTCATTAATTTGCAACTAATTTTATTATAAACTATTACGCTTTTAATGTCAATAAAATATACAAATAAAAACGGGGGCGTTTACCCTCGTTTTTGTATCAAAAAATATCTATTATTTTTTATGATTAAACTCACATATTGGCATCTGCGAAGTAGGAATATAACCTT
>ONVD01000057.1 GCA_900321185.1 uncultured Eubacteriales bacterium | reverse complement strand
GGAAAAACTTTCTCCATCATAATCGTAACGACGATAAAACCATACGTTTTGTATCTGCGTGACATTTGTAGGTACATCATATGTCTTGGTATGTGCTACACCAAAACGAGTGTAAGGCGTAGTAAAGACTTTTAGTCCCAGCCCCTCTCTAAGAGCACCACTAGATAAATCAAAATTAAATGTGTTGACAGCATAATTTAATGGCAAAACACTAAAACTCTTTTGAGTATTTATGCCATTACTAAAATCTGTCAACCTAACGTTTAGTTTCGTTTGATTGGATAGTGGTAACATTTCACTATATAGCATCAAAACCAACTCCTTTTTTGTATATACAAGTCATGTTTTGCACGACTAGCAACCAGTACTGCACGTTCGAACATGTTTTCCCATGCAGAACTATCTGTGTACATACCATCAAAAAGATAATATCTAGACACCGCACCCAATGCCACCATGCGGGGGCTTACGGCATTTAACACAACATCTAGATCATCATCAAACGAACTAATAAATGCTGGCTGATAGCAATAACTAACCAGCACTTTTTTGCTGTTAGCTGTAAAATATTCTGGGAATGACTTAAAGCGCAACTTTGCACCAGATTGCACGTCCACAACTTTGATAATTTGTAACAAAGTCCTGTCAAAATCCGCATACGAAAATTTTTTATCTTCACTAGACAAAACAATCATAGCTTTTAGTGGAAAATATGCAATACCTAGTGACTGAACTACATCATTTATGCAATTAAGATAGACATTGAGCGTTTGTTGCTGTTCGGTAGTAGGCTGAGTGTCACCACCTAAGGTAGTAATAGTCTGCAAATCTTTTTGTCCCAAATATTGAGTCATTAATATTGCCACTTCTTTTGCTTTCATTTGCACGTACCTCCTTTTATACAAATCTGGTAGTATAGGCATCTCGTAAATCGTCGTGATGTTGCAAGTAGTCATAACTTTCCGAAATCTTAGTACGTAACTCGTCTTTGTAAGCATTATCTTTTTGTTTTTCTAATTTTTCGTTATGTAAGGCAATCTCATCTAACAATTTTGCTACATTCTCAGCACGAGTACGCCAAACCTTTTTTATCACTCGACAATCCAACGCTCCATCCACCGTCAAACAAAACGTATTGGCAGGTTGCCCTAAATTGTGAACCTCAAAACGCTTTGCCAAAGTATTGTAAACAACAAAATATCTATAATCAATCTCTTTTAATCTTGTTACAATATCAAACGGGTCTTCTCGAATTTTTATCAATGCCATATGCTTCTCCAAATTTTTATTTTCATTGTGCATAGTACTATGCATAGTACTTATGCATAGTACTATGTTTTTAGTGTTATTTATCGGTACTATGCACTTGTAACGCACTTAGTAATAGCACATGGTTTGTCGCAAACTAAGTCAGCATACTTTACCAAAGTTGCCGTGTGCACGGGGTAACCTTCCTTTTGACGAAGTATTTGTCCTTTGTCATTTGTAAGCCATTCCCAATCACACAACTCATGTATGCCAAAAAGTTTGGTATTAACTATGTACATTGTTCCAGTTGGCACAAATCTATCCGCAATCATTGGAACACCATTCATAGATATTGCCTTATATCCACCAGCCAAATTCATTACATCCGTATTCACCCGGGTATTTAACAAAAGTGATTGATATTTTTGGCGCATATCGTAAGACATAAGTATCATGTCTGGGGTACTATCAAAATAGAGTGCTTGCCTATCCAACTCTGAGATTAACACAGCCTCGGTGTACTGCGTATCCGTGTACTCCGCTAACCTACCTTGCAGATATGCATAGTCAGATTTTGTGTTACCATATAGTTCGGTTATTGATGAATTAAAGATAGCGTCAAGCCCAGTCAACTCTTTGTCTTTTGCGTTGTGTGCATATACTATATAAGATTTTGTACTACTAAAACTTTCGCTAAACGCAATAGACAAAGTAATAGTCTTAGCGTTTGTGTCCCAATCTATTATTCTAGCACCGCTCATAGCACTAATGACGGTCCCATCAACATATATATCGACAGTCATACCAATCATAAGGTTATTAATATTATCAACAGTGATGGTGGCGTTGTTTTTTGTAGCACTAGATATTGTGCATAGTTTTGCACTACCGTCACCATATACCATACGCGACATATTGAATTTTCCAGCGTCAATCAACCCTTGCATCTCACTTTCCAAGAGATTAACAAATGCGCCTTTATCATTACTAGATGCACGAATTGCCTTGTCTGTTATCTCAATCTTACCATACAAGTTTTTGAGACTGGTTTTTAGCGTAAGGTATTTGTTTTCGGCACTTGTTGGCAAATTGCCCATTTCGGTACCAGCACCGATACCACCGCTGTAGGCGATTGTCACCAACCTTTCAATTTGCTTACCTACAACGCTAGTTGCACTGCGTTCTACTTTTGCTAAAAACGGATTAACATTTGTATTAAATTGGTTTGATACAACCCCTAGATACATATTTTTTAGAGCATTATCAGCTGTTGTTAAACTTATCATATTGTCTTTTCCTCCTAATTGATGCCTTTTAGCATTCCTTGACCATTTGGTTTTGCACAAATCAAATCAGCATATTTAACTAAAGTAGCAGTAAATATAGCATAGTTTTCCTTTTGCTTTAAGATACTGCCGTCTTCGTTAGTTAGCCATTCCCAATCACACAGTTGATGCATGGTAAAGTCATTGGAATTAACAAGCAATATGCTATCACTATCTCCAAAACGATAGGTGTAGACTGGCAAACCATTAAAGGATAATGTCGTAACCCCACCTTGAAGGTTGGTAAAATCTAGATTTTTGCGGTAACTTAGCAACGAACTAATCATTTTGAGTCTAGCGTCTCTGCCCGCAAACAACATATCCACGCTACCATTAGATTGCAATTCTATTTGGTCGATTGCCTTTTGTATCATCATTTCATCAAATTTTTCATCAGCACCTTGAGTATGTGTGTAAGGAACCAAAGATACGTAATCAGCACGATTCAATCCGTACAAGTCTTGTGTCGTGTCAAATATTGCATCTATCCCTGTGATTTCTTGACCCTTAGCCCCCGAAAAGTATGTGCTATATGTATCACTTGTGCTAAGTGCAGTAAGTGCTTTGTCTACATAAATTTTTGAAGCATTAGCATCTATGTCCACAACTCTTACACCACTTAGTACCAACGTATCAGCTTTGTAAATATCTATAGACATACCTACAAAATATTTTGCAATGTGTGCAACTGTTATAGTTTTATTAGTCGCATCAAATGCATCAATTTGCTTATCTAGTACCGCACTACCATCACCATACAACATACGAGATAGGTTAAATTTACTAGAAGCTAGCAAAGAAGACATCTCAGCGTCCAAAAGATTAACAAACGCTCCGTTGTTAGTGCTAGAGGCACGGATAGCTTTGTCTGTTATCTCTAATGTGCCAAACAAGTTCTTAAGCGTACTGGTAAAGTTGAGGTATTGGTTTTCGGCACTTGTTGGCAAAGTATCATCTTCGTTACTAGCACAAAAACCACCATTAATACCAAAAGGCACCATTTTGATAATATTTCTACCATAAACATTTGTACTAGATTGTTTAATTTTGGATAACAATGGGTCTGTCCTAAAATTTAACTGGGTACTCAGCACGTCTAGATAAACATCTTTTAGGGCGGACTGAGCCGATTGTAAACTAATCATAAAATTTTTCTCCTAATCAAAGTATTTGGAAACCAGACGTTTTGCTTCGCTCAGAGTTTTTGGAGAAGCTGTTGAACGCTCTCCAAAATTTGCTACAGATTGTGGCATTACATCTGGTACACTGTCTCTACTCTTTAACGTTTTAAGATAATCACCAATAATTTTCGTCTTTATTTGCTCGTTATTGTAGACATAATTTTCCAAAAAGTTAGCATCATCTATTAATTCTTGCGCTGGAGTTTTGGTGGTCTGCAATAACTTGATATAAGCAGAGTGCAAAGGAGATGTCGATTTTGCAACATCTTTGTCTTGCACCAAAATATTTGCAAGTTGGTATTTTTGGTCGTCATTAAGTGAAAATTCGTTAAAAAAGTTGGCTGTATCCTGTTGCCAACTTTCACTTTCCCAAAACTCGGGTTGTGTATTTTGTGACTCTATCTGTTTGTCTTGTCCCAAGTTTGTGGGTTGTGGTTGAGTATCAACAGCACTTGGCGGGGTAACTTCCTTGTCGCCAAGCATTTTGTTGAGGCGTGACAACTCTTGAGATTTGCGCGTGAACTCACTACGCAAGTTGTCATAAGATTTTTTTAATGCCTCAACATCTTTAAATGTGCCCAAAATAGAGTCTAAGGGTTGTTGTGAGTCTGCGGTATTCTTAGATTGTTCTGTATCCATAAATTATTCTCCTGTATTTTCTGTTTGTTGTGTGAGTTGTTTAAATTGCTTGTGTGTACGGATATGCTCTAGCATGCGCTGTTTGATATCTGGTTTGTCATGAGCAAGTTTTTCAAAATCTTTACTGAGCATATAAGCAATATGTGTTTGGATATGTAGGTCATGGTCATGCACCTCCGAAACTTCTACGTCCTTAGCTCCTTGACCAAACGCAATATTCTCTCGCCTTGCACATTCGACTTGCAAGGTATTGTTGTCTAACACGTTTTCCCATATTCCAAAGCCTAACATATCTAATACTTTTGTGCGGATAGTATTGGACATTTGATTGTTTTCATCAGTCAAAAGACCTGCTTTGTACAAATCTAACAACATATTGCGTTTTTGTGCTATTGTCTCATTCATTTCATTTTTTGTAGTCACAACAACATCATCAGATGTAATATTAGAATTATTCCAATAGAATACTCCTGTGCCATTGCTGTTGGCTATCAAATTGACGCGTTTTGTTGTGGCAAATTGTTTGTAAAGTCTCAAGATTTGCATTGCAATATTTTTGACAGCTGTGATGATACTCTCACTACTAGCAGTAATACGCATGTTTTCTTGGTCTAACATCAATTCTAACGCTACACCACTCATGGCGCTCACCGCTGTAATACTTGAGCCTATCCAATCGCTTACTCCACTGATAGACAAAAATTCGTTATTGAGGCGGTCTTCCTCAGTGTTAAAGTCTGTAGGCAATGTTTCACTAGCCAGCATTTTTGGAGCATTAGAGCCTTGTCTATAGACCAATATTTTGCCAGGTGACAACCCCTCTTCCTCTAGATTGTCTACATCCACCGAACCATCCTCGACAGTCATAACACCCATAGAAATACGATTCAAAAATTCATGCTTTCTATTTTTTACAGCATTGTATGCTCTTTGAACAGGGATGATTCGTTCGATAATACAACCTCCCCAAAATAATGCTGGTTGTTCAATGCCCACTTGTCTAATAAACGGCAAACCTCGTTCCCCGTCCTTAAGGTTTTTGTAAGGTAAGTCTCCCTCATAAACAAGCGTATCGCCTGCCACGATTTCTACTCTACCAAGTGGATATTTTGCAGTCGGCATAGTGTAACGCTCCAACACCATGGCTTGATTGTGTTTAGCAGTCTTGCAAACCTTGGCTACGTTAGAGAGATATCCCAGTCCACCTACAACTTGCGAATTAGATAGATTGAATGTGTCTATATCTTCGCCCTTTACATCCACACCCCAAATACGCTTTATGGTGTCCACGTCAAAACTACGTGCATCAATTATACTTTTACATCCAGATATGTCTAGACAAGAGTTACTATCTGGATAAATCTCAAAAGGTGAGCAAGGCACTATATCGACATCTCCCTCTCTGATTTTTTTACCATAATCATCTATACCTACGACCGAACCTAACGTATCATTCCAGACTATTTTATAAAAACCTGTACCACAAATTTCGCTCCAGCGTGTCACTTCACTTATGACTCGACTTAACCCCAATCTTTCGGCAGTGCTATCCAAAATGTTTTTACAAATCTTAGCATTTGCTACATCATCTTCTTGGACACTGGCGGGTTGCACCGCCATCTGAACACGAACCTTTGCTAACTTTGCAAGTCTAATGTCGATTATTGGTGCAATATGATTGTAAACTTCACGTTCTTGCCAAAAATATTGCTTGTCAAAGTCATCAATGTTGTCTTGACTGTTTATTCCACAATATTGATTGCCCATCAAAAAGTTTATGTTGAGTTGCCATTGTGCTTCAAAGGGCTTACGCTCTTCCTTGCGCGCTTGATAATCTCGCTTGATTTCATCCACTAGATTTTTTGCATAATCGCTCTTTTGTTTTGTTTTACTCATAATTTCTCCTTATCTTTTAATATAAAATTTGCTTATCACTGATGCTGGTGCTATGGTGTGCGAAAAAGTCTTGTAAATTTGTTTTAGACAATCTTGACAGAGATAAATGCTAGTTTTACCTAAAACCAACTTATAAGTGGCGTCTATGTGGCACTCTGTACATTTGACCTTACGCTGTATCTTCGTTATCTGCATTATGTTCCTCCGATTCCCTAAGTATTTTTAACAATTTATCTTTTTCTTTCAGCAAGTCTTGGTCACTAAGTTTTGCATATTGGTTGTCATCATCGCCATACAACTCTAACATCGTTTTTACTGCTCCTATGTCTGGGGGGAGGCTTTTTCTGGTTATCTTGCGTTTTATCAAATGCATATCTTGTTGTTCGCTATCCCAAGCATACTCTTCGACTACTTCTTCTGTCGTACATCCCACCGCACGAGTCATCAATGCTCCACTTAATTTATCTTGCTCTTGCAAAACATATTCACCTCCCCTTAGCGCAACATTCTGTTTGCATTATGTAATTTTTTGAGTAGTTTTTGCTTGTGTTCTTCTATTATCGAGGCTGGCATATTTTCAAGTCTTGCTGGCTCAGGACGAGACATAACGTAATATCTTAATTCGTCCATAGCATGGTCATCTCGTTTAATAGGACTATCGTTATTGCCCCAAAAATACCCCTTAATCTCGCGTATCATATTG
>ONVD01000002.1 GCA_900321185.1 uncultured Eubacteriales bacterium | reverse complement strand
TACAGAAATTTTTGAGCCAACTAATTTGCCTTGTGCGAGCGATGAGATGCCAGATATTTCGTCAGACACCCTAGCAAGATGTGTAATAGTTATCCCTGAAGAAATCCCCATTATATCACCTGTTGGTATTACTACCAAGTCACCGTTTAAGGCATAACAAATATAATAAGAACGAATCAAAAAATTGCCTTGTGGAATTGAAACTGTGATATCAAAGTCTACTTGATACTTTTCACCTACTTCTTTTAGTTTTGGAGTAGCCCCATTGTATTCTGAATCAAAATTAGTATCAAACTTCGCTTCATCTTTGTTATAATTTGCTTTTACGAGTGAGTAAAAATATAGGTCTTTTAATTGAGATTTAAAAAGTGTATATGATGTACTATCTTGATCCAACCAAGACAAACTGGAATCTCTGTTATCATAACCTACTGTAATGATACCTATATTTTTTTCTACAGCCTCATAAAAAGTATCTTCCTTAATGGAACTCTTAGCAATAAATTTATTATTACCATAACATTCTACCGTATCTCCGCATGCTATATAAGAACAAGCGGCATAATCAGACGCGCGAATCCAAAATGAACTATAACTATCTTCATCACGCCATTCAATAACACCATTTTTCATAGCAACTTTATGGTTGTTAATCATAACAGATTGCCCCTCTTCGAAGGTGGCGTTTATAGTCTTGTCGCTATCTGCAGTCACTGTAATAGTATCTTTACGAGAGCCATCATTCCAGTGGTCTAGATAATAACCTGACACTTCATTGAGTAACGTTATTGTTACTGTCGCACCCTCTTCGTAAGTACCTGCACCGCTAAATACTGCATTCTTTGGCAAGTTGGAAGTAACGGATATTGTATAAGTCGTCTTGGTTACTGTAGTATTGTCGTCATCTTTGTCTGTATTGGTCTGTTGATTGTCATTATCATCATTAATTGTGTTCCTGCTCAAATCACACGCCGTAAACATAAACAATGTAGCCATAGCGGTTAGAGTGATGATTAGATAATAAATCGTCTTTGTAAATGCGTTCGTTTTTTGCATTTGTCTTTCTCCTTATTTTATTTGGCTAGAATATTGGACGTTGTAGCACAACATTTTAACAAATGTTGAAGTAAAAATACTAAACTTGGTAACAACCCTTGACTTTAACATAACACAAATCTTAATGCCTATTGTCTGACACCAACGCAACATTACTTTTGGAATGTCACTTTTTGACTGTTGTTGCGTGAAATCCAAACATTTTTTATCTGGATGTAAAGATAATGTTTGTGTAGTATTACTCCCCCAAACAATTAATAATGTCACTTAGATAGTAAAGATTTTTTTAAATTAGTTTTGTCCACAATCTTAGTTTAGATTATTTGTGCTGAATGCGAATTTACAAGATTTTTTGGTCTTTAGATTTTTACAACAATTTTTGTTTAGTGGTGTAAGGTTGTGCATATTTCGAGCTTTGGGCTTGAATATCCTACCTTATTATATAATATACACTACCCCCCCCCCCAGCTTGTCAAGTAAACAAGGGCAAAAAGCCAAAAGAATTTAAAAATCTACATCTACTAAAAATACAAAAATAAAAAATGTGGAAAAGTTGAATGTTTTCCACATAATATTAATCTAACTTATTCTAGATTGGGTAATTTCTGTCATAACAGAGATGCAAATTCACAATAAATATGACATTTTTAAAAAACTTGTAACAAGAATATATTATTCACCTACATTCGTTTGAGCGTCATAATCGTCCAAGAATGAATGAATCTTACCGTCTTTATCTTTGTAAGATATAATGGTAGATAGATTCACCCCCTCCACGCTACGAAAGATGTTGCTCTCTACTTGTTGCTCTTCTTGACTGAGTTTGGCAATAAGATTTTTGACTTTTTTACGTTTAGAGCCAACGTTGCTATCCAAGCCACCGTCAACACTACAAGTATTGGTCATTTTGCAAGCACATTGTATAAAATGTAAATCGTTGTAGTCTCGCCAACGCTTGACATCTTGCTCACGTATTAGGTACATTGGTCTAATAAGTTCCATACCCTCAAAATTGTTGCTGTGTAATTTTGGCATCATGGTTTGCACTTGTGCCCCGTACAACACACCCATAAGTATTGTTTCGATAACATCATCATAATGGTGGCCAAGGGCAATTTTGTTGCAACCCAACTGTTTTGCTTTACTGTACAAACTGCCTCTACGCATACGGGCACACATATAACAAGGAGATTTGGCAATATGGTAGACATTTTCAAAAATATTAGTCTCAAATATCGTTATTGGCACACCCAAAATTTTTGCGTTTTGCTCAATAATCTCGCGATTTTCTTTGCTGTAACCTGGGTCCATTACCAAAAACTCTAGGTCAAAAGGTATCTTGTTGTGTTTTTTTACCTCTTGAAAAAGTTTTGCCATGCACATTGAGTCCTTGCCACCAGAAATACACACGGCAATCTTGTCCCCTGGAGATATGAGTTTGTATTCCTTTATTGCTTTGCAAAACTTAGAGAGTAACTCTCGTCTAAACTTGTTGCGTAGGCTATCCTCAGCACGCAGTTGTTTGTCTAATGTGATATTGTCTGTCACGTGTTTTTGCAGCCACCCCATATATCCACCATTTAACGAATATGCTACAAAACCTCTGTCCCTCAACTGTTGTGCAATTTTTGCGCTATCTGTACCAACACGACAATACAAATACAATTCTTTATTCTTAGGCAATTTGTCAAGATTGTCTAATATTATGTTGACTGGAATGTTGACCGCCCCCATAATATGACCGTACTCAAAAGAATCTTCGTCCCTAATATCTACGATATCAAAACTGTCTTTGTCTTTTTGTGCTAGTTGCTCATAATCTACTTCGTATTGCATAAATGCTCCATGAAAAGTTTTTGTACATTATATCACAAAATAGTATATTTTGTATAGATGATTATAAAAAACTTGTTTTAAATCTATTTACCCGTATATTAAATATTGGTTGTAGATTTTTGACACACTCTCTCCAACAATTCATTGTTGTTTTTATTAGCATTCAATTGCTTTAGAGTTTCCATCTTATCATTTGCTGACGAATCATCTTTTTTAACTACTTGTATTCTTTGTTTAGATTTTTTTGTTGTTTTATCTACATCCTCATTTGCCATATCATACATCCTTTATTAATTGATTGGAGTACTTTTAGATAATTATTAGTCTAGTTTATTCCTGCATTGTTCACGTGAGGGAGTTTGTAAAAAATCTAGTGCAGTCTGCAAAACCCTATCTACATTGTTTACGTAATCTGTGTGTGTTCTCTACAAATACATCTGGTTGCTCACTCATCGGATGTTTTAATCCACTATTAAGATTAAATTCGCTTATAGATGACCTATACCTTAGCCCAAGTTGTGGCACATCATATTTTTTACCAGAGTTGCCATAATATTGAACTGGTTGTCCCATTGAAGAACTGATTGTAGTAAAACCAATGTTAACAAGTCTCTTTGTATCCACAGTCCCACCACTAAAAGTACCCTCATTAATCAAGCAACAACCTACGCATTCATTATCTTTTAACGCATCTACAACTTTGTCAAAATTAGTAGATGGACCGCCCTCGTTGTATCGCAAGTCTACAACCACTCGTTTACCCTTGCTCAAATGTCTTTTGATATCTTGATAGACTTGTTTAAATGGATAATTTTTATCTTCACAATTACTAGAAAATCTAATATAACAAATGTCTCCCACATCTTTTACTTCTTGTTTTGTTTGATTACAAAATTGGGTATTAGGACCATTTCATTGTTGTTGTATGGCAAAATATAATCTTTGTCGCCAATCGTAAGTGTTAGTTCGTTGCCATCATTCAGCAAATCTAAAGCACTCAAAAAATATGGATATCTAAGTCTATCTAGCAAACTATACTGACGCCATTGTGGAGTTTCTGCCATAATAAATTGTTTGCCTATTGACACAACTTTGGATATATCTTTACCCCCTAGCCTTGACACAGGACACATCAACAAAGATTGTAGTTCTTTTTTATGCCAGCTATATAGATTTTATCTTGTACAGCCATTAACTTATACGTAAAGGATTGTTCGTCTATTTCATAAATACGAGTATGTCCGTCTTTAAATAAAGCAAATAGTCTACACAACTCAAATGTGAGTTTAGGCTTGTCCATAGTTTCTACTTTATCTGCCACTTTATTCAGTTGTTTAACAAACCCTTCTTTGGATATATCATGATAAAGATTTGGATGTTCATTTTCAACATTGTCAAATATCTGTAGAAATTCTTTATTAGAAATCAACATTGAACATACCTCTTAAACTATTATAGATTAATATAACAAAAACACAAATATACATTTTTAGCGATTATCTTAAATTATCTTTTTAGTTTATCCCTACTTTGTTTAAGTTGTGCTAGTTTGTCGTTAAAATCGGCAATCTGTTTGTTGTATTTGTCAATAACCGCTTGTGGAGCGTGTGCCACAAAGCCTTGGTTGGACATAATCTTTTGCAATTTTGCCAGTTCTTCGGTTGTTTTTGCTATTTCGTGGTCAAGACGTTGACATTCAGCATTACGGTCGACAATCTCGTTGCCATCTAGATAAACCAAATAATGAGGTGAAGCAATGAGCATATCCGAAGATGTTTTTGATTCACTAGATACTTCGTCAATGTGTGTGAGTGTCAAGGTCTGCAAATAGATTATATTTTCCGCTAAATTGTCTCTAGTGTTGCGGACAAAAATCTTGGCGTGCAAAATTTTCTTGCTATCCACCTTGTACTCTGTGCGTATTTCTCGAATGGCTCGAGTAATTTCCATGATAGAATCCATTTGGTCACAATCTGATTGAAAATTAAGTTTTTCGTTAACTTCTGGGTATGTGGTATTAAGAATACTATCCCCAAAAAGATTGGTGTATAGTTCTTCAGTTACAAAAGGAATGTAAGGGTGCAACATTTTTAATATTTCACCAAACACAAAGTACAAAACACTTGCGGTAGTATTTTGGATATCTTTGTCTTGCGATTGCATATCAGGTTTCGAAAACTCAATGTAATAGTCACAAAAAGTAAACCAAGCAAAATTATGTATTTCGCTGAGAGCAAGTCCAGCCTCAAATTTGTCCATAAGGTTAGTGACATTTTTGACAGTTTCATTTAGTTTGGTCAAAATCCATTTGTCTGCAAGTTGCAATTTGCACTGGTCTATAGGTTTTAAGTGTTTGTCAGAAATATTCATTTTGACAAAACGACCAGCATTCCAAATTTTGTTAATAAATTTGCGAGCGTTGTCTATGCTAGCATTTGAAAATCTTGAGTCAGACTCTAGTGATGTGCCAAAAATTAGACCAAAGCGCAAAGCATCTGCTCCGTATTTGTCTATAACGTCTTGTGGCTCGACACCGTTGCCAAGATTTTTAGACATTTTGCGTCCTTGTTCGTCTAGTACTAGTCCAGTGGTGATACAATTGTAAAAAGGCACTTGTTGTCTAAACTCTATGCACATAAACAGCATCCTAGCTATCCAAAACGTAATAATATCTCTAGCCGAAATAACCAAATCAAAGGGATAATATGTTGCGAGACGTTTGTTATCGTTGGGCCAATCTAGTGTGGATATAGGCCAAATACCACTACTAAACCAAGTGTCTAGGACATCTGGGTCTTGTTTTACATTCGTGCTACTACATTTTGGACAAGGGGTTAGAGTCTCGCTAGCGTAAGTGTTGCCACATTCTTGACAATAATAAACTGGAATGCGGTGACCCGACCAAAGTTGGCGCGAAATACACCAATCTTGTATATTCGTTAGCCATTCGTACATTTGTCCTTTTACAAATTCTGGGCGAATGTTTACCTCGTTGTTGTCTATGTGTTGTTTTGTGCGTTTGACAATGTCGTCCATTTTGACAAACCACTGTTCACTAATTAAACTCTCTACAGGAGTTTTACATCTCTCACAACAACCAACATCATGAATGTAATCGTCGGTTTTTACTAGTAGCCCAATTTTAGCTAAATATTCTGCAACAGCATCTCGGGCTTGTTGCCCTTTTAGCCCCCTAAACTGACCACATTTTTCGTTTAGAGTACCGTCTTTATTCATGATATTCTCCAAACCTAGATGATGCTTTTTACCTAGGTTGTAGTCGTTAATGTCGTGGCTAGGGGTGACCTTTAGGGCTCCCGTACCAAACGACATGTCTACATATTCATCTGCAATAACTGGCAAGTGTTTACCCACTATTGGCAATACAACTTGCTTACCCACAAAACGCTTAAAGCGTTCGTCACTCGGGTTAACTGCAACTGCTAGGTCACCAAATAATGTTTCGGGACGAGTTGTTGCTACAACCAAAAAATCCTCACTGTCTACAACATTATATTTGATGTAGTATAACTTTGCTTGTTTCTCTTTGTAAACAACCTCAATATCTGACAATGATGTGTTGCAGTTTGGACACCAACTGGTCAGTCTTTCACCATGATAGATGTAACCGCGCTTCCACAATTCTACAAACGCATGAGCCACTGCTCTGTTGCTGGCCTCATCGCGAGTAAATCTTTGGTTATCCCAGTCTGCCATAACCCCTAGGAGTTTTACTTGGTTAATCATAAAATCACCATATTCACGATACCATGCTTGAATCTCTTGCTCAAATTCCTCACGAGTCAAATCTTCTTTCTTGCGTCCTTCCTTGGCAAGTTTATCCACAACTTTTGCCTCGGTAGCAATAGACGCGTGATCTGTACCAGGTATCCACTCGACATTAAAGCCTTTTAATTTTTTGTATCTAGCAAAGATATCTTGTGCAGTCATATTCATAGCATGACCTACATGCAAATGCCCCGTTATGTTTGGTGGTGGCATAAGTATACTAAACTTTGGTCTTGTGTCATCTGGTGAACT
>ONVD01000060.1 GCA_900321185.1 uncultured Eubacteriales bacterium | reverse complement strand
TAGCAATGCTAGCATCATTAAAAGGTAATTCATTTATGGTAATAGTCCCATTAATAGTACCTGTATAGTTATTTGTTCCTGTTATAACAAACGTATACGTCCCAAAGTTTGTCCATGTATCTGTTCCAACAGTGTAATCTTTACCTTTTGTTAACCCGTTACCCAAATCGTCCGTAACTGTCAAATTTAATTTCCCTACGCCAAGTGCTTGCCCTGTGTAATAGAAACTCAACTTTTTAACTTTGCTTGTCGAAATATCCTTTGGATTAATCGTAAACGCTCGCGTTATACTGCCAGTAAAACGTCCTTTTCCAGTGATTGTAACATATGGTCCACTCGTTCCGTTTGCTGTACCAGCATTTATGTTGTTGGCATAAACAAGAGTGTAGTCTATATCTCTAGTGACCCCACCTGCCGAAAAAGTACATTCTACAAGGGGTTCCAGTTTTTTACCTGTGTAAGTACCATTAAGTACTGTTGCTATAAATTTAGGATCGGTATCATTTTCATGCTCAACTAGATTGTAAGGATAAATATTAAAATATACTGTTACATAAGAGCCATTTGGCACATAAAACTTTGGGTTATTAGCGTCTGCGTTAGTATATGTGAGATTTACATATGCGGTGCCCGTAGATACATCCACGTTGTTTGCATATTCAACGGCACTAACTTGTGACATAGCTATGCCATTGTATCCATCATTTGCTATTTGTTTATCGTTTTTTAGTGTCAAATCATTATTTAGGTCCACTTTTATACCTGAGCCAATGTACTCATAACCTACCAAGTTATCATAAGTCGTATGAGTAATCTTACTAGACACTACGTTGTTATTCCAGTAAGGGATAAAGGTTCCTGTCATGGTTACATCACTTACAATTGTGAAGGTAATAGCATTGTCCGTTATGTTGCCAGTTGGAATACCAGTACCAGTACCTGTCATCTTCGTGTAGTGGCCGACATTCGCTACCTCTGTTGCTGTTATTTTTATTGACGTTCCATGGTAGTATTTACCACCTATTGCTCCACTAACACTCAAAGTTCCGTAGTTACTGTTGTTTGTCTTGAGGGTGACCGTATACGTCTTGAGCGAAAATTTTGCATACCAAGTGGCGCTTGTCGCATGAGTAAGACTATAACTTGCCTCCGTGCTTATTGGGCCATCAGTAAAGGTCTTAGTCGTATACCATCCGCCAAAAGTATATCCTGTATTTGCTTGAGCTCCAACCGAAAGGGTAGCATTATTAGTTGGGTCATCATAGTTTATTACACTTCCTGGATTAACGACAACATTGCCATTAAGGCCAATTTTTCCACCAGTATCTCCTTGTGTGTATGTATTTGGCTTAGAAGATGTATTATAATATGCATAGACTTCGTAATGGGCATACCATACGGCATAAAATGTCACAGTCCCGCCGTTTGTTGCAGTCAAATTTTTGACACTTGCTTGGTCTGCATACACTGCCGACCCAGTAGATGTTGTTGCCCAGCCAACAAAGGTATATCCAGTGCGTGTAAAGGCATTTTTAGTTAAGTTTTGAGCGATATCATAGGTAAATGTTTGGTCAGCCATACTTCCAGTACCGCCGTTACTATCAAAGTGTACTGTATATATGTTGGCATTCCACTTGGCATAGAGAGTAACTGTTGCACCATTTGTGCTAGTTAAATTTTTAACACTTGCTTCGTCGTCGTAAGAATTGCCACTGGCATTTTGCCATCCGCCAAAAGTATAGCCCGTGCGTGTAAAGGCATTTTTAGTTAAGCTTACATATCCATCATCACCGTCATCATAGGTAAATGTTTGGTCAGCC
Source organism: uncultured Eubacteriales bacterium (assembly GCA_900321185.1). GTDB lineage: Bacteria > Bacillota > Clostridia > Christensenellales > UBA1242 > RUG666. The sequence goes on along the minus strand of ONVD01000060.1, from coordinate 1,026 downwards.
ATACTTCCAGTACCGCCGTTACTATCAAAGTGTACTGTATATGTATTAGCAGTCCACTGAGCATAAAAAGTACCTGAGGTTTCCATAGTAGTATTATTAGAGCCACAACCCGTTAGACGCAGATTCGAAATTTGCACATGTGCAGTATCAGCGTCATCCGATACATAACCAAAATTAAATGCTATGTAGTAGATACCGCTCTGCGTGCATTGGAATATAACAGACTCATTGTCAGTCCTATTACTTGGCAAGTTAGTATACGCTTTACGGTAACTCTCCCAATTACTATCTCCACCAGTACCACTATAAAACGCCATTATTGCACTACCACAGTCCGAATTATTCGTAGTTATAGTCGCGTCCAAACGATATGTTGTATTATAATACAAATAAACTGGTCGATATATTATCTCCCAACCATCATCACCATTAAAATCAAAAGAAGTAGTTCCATTAGAATAAGAACGGCTGGCGAACCTGTCTCTATATTGATAAATCCAACCTCCCATCTCTGTAAGATCTTGCATATATGTAGTAGCAAATCTACTTATGTTTTGAGCGGTAGTAAACTGTGTTCCGTCAAAAAATTTTGTCCCACCAGATGCATTATTATACCAACCATTTAAAGTGTATCCTGTACGTGTTGGCGTTGAAAAACTTATGGTTGTATCTGAAGAAACAAGATTACTTTCCAATAATTTTGTAGCACAGTCTTCGAGATTAGTCCCTTTAATTAAAAAACAGTGATTGTCTGAGGTATCGTATAATTCCCCTTCCCAAAAGTGTCCATCTGACGAATAATAATAAGTTTTACCGTTATATACAAAACTACCAGAGCTCTCGAGTACTGTATTCTTACGTGAACTTGTGTAAGTAACCGCACTTTTAGTGGTAGAGACTAACAACGGACCAGAGTAATTATTATCAGTACGATAGCATGTGGCATAATACGCAGTGCCACTATGAGTCTTTGTGTAATTTCGTCCCTTAATAGTAGCAATCAGCGTACCAGCATCAGATATTGTT
>ONVD01000039.1 GCA_900321185.1 uncultured Eubacteriales bacterium | reverse complement strand
TCATCTAGGTCAGCAGTCCTCAATACTTCACCTACTGTCAAATGGTCGTAGACAATATCTAACAATGACTCAACAAATGCGTTTAGATTGTTGGCTACGTCTAAAACTTTGACGTCCAAAACTTTTTGTTGAGTACCCAAAAAAGTTATAATAGCATCATCTTGGTAAAGATAGGATATATTTATATCTGTACCTGGAAACTTATCAGGCAATTTAACGCCCAGTTTGGTATCCACTTCGCCAATAGTCATATTGACATAACTATCCTTGACATCCAGCCCAAGAGCTATCAAGTCTTTGACGTTTTTGTTGTTAAGGTCACCCTCAATTGGAATTTGAATTCCGAACATATCTTCTATTTGTCGTAGGCTAACACCATAATACACATATACACCGGCGCCACCAATTACCAACACCAAAAAGATAATTGCACAAAAAAAGCCCGCAAAAAAAGACCTACACCCGCCCGTCTTTTTGATGACTATTTTTTCGCCCGCAACTGGGGGAGTTATCTTATCACTCATATTTTACCTCTATTTTTTATCCTTAAGCAAGGACATTATGTAATCAAACACATCACCATATCGCACTAGTGTATGGATACCGAACAATTTGCTAGATACCTCAACTTGTTTTTCTATCAGCTCTTGGTCACTATTCACAAAATCTCGTCCCACCACAACACGGATAGGTGCACCAAGCAAGTCTGCATCACTTAGCATAACACCCATACTAACCTTTCGATCATCCAAAACAACATCTATGTTTTCTTCACTCAATGCTTGTTCTAACTCTGCCCCCGCTGTCAATACACTCTTATCTTTTGCGTTAAGTATGCAAATATGCACCTTGTAAGGCGCAACTTCGAGTGGCCAAATGATACCACGCTCGTCATGATTGACCTCTACAATACTTGGTATTGCTCGTGTTATACCTATACCATAACATCCCATTATAGGGGTTTTGGCCTTGCCATCATTGTCTACAAACTTCATACCCATAGATTGGGTATATTTTGTACCAAGTTCAAAGATATTGCCAACCTCGACACCTTTTTCGAGTTTGATTGTCCCCTTACCACAAGTGCATTTGTCTCCTGCACGCACTTTTCGGATATCTACAAAATTTGGCGTATAATTTAAGTCTCGAGCATAGTCTACGTTAATAATATGCTTGCCATCTTCGTTGGCCCCACACACAAGGTTGTGTTCGTCTCTCAAACTCTCATCTAGCAAAATAACATAATCTTTGGCGTTTGGGTCAAGCCCCACAAATCCTACCGAACCAGCATGCATCTTGTGCAAAAATTCTGGGTCCGCATCACATAGTTCTGAGCCACAACAATGTTCTAGTTTGCATTCTTCCACCTCATAATCTCCACGAACAAAAGCCACTACATGTCTACCGTCCTTAAGACCATAAATAACTGCTTTGGCTAGTTGTTGTGGCTGAGTATTGATGAACGCACACACTTGGTCGATTGTTTTGCAATTTGGAGTGTCAATATATTGCATGGGCGCTACTTGTTTGCCACTAGGTATCACAACACTACGCGCCACTTCGCTGTTGGCATAATAACCACATGCGTCACAGTGTGCTATCACATCCTCACCTGCTGGACATAACAAAGTGTATTCGTGCGAAACTTTACCACCCATCATACCATTATCACTCTCCACTGCCACGGCTTTGCTGAGCCCTATACGGTCATAGATTCGTCTGTAAGCTGGCATAACTTGGTTGTAATAATAGTCATCTAGGTCTGCTTGAGTCGTATGGAAAGAATAAGCATCTTTCATCACAAACTCACGCAATCTAATCAATCCATTGCGTGGGCGTGGCTCATCGCGAAACTTAGTCTGAAATTGATATAGGCAGAATGGATATTGCACATAACTTGTAGCACAAGCACGAGCCACATCTACACATGGCTCTTCGTGAGTCATACCCAGTACTAGATCTTTTTGGTTGCGGTCCTTAAAGCGAAACATCTCACTACCAACAGACTGGTATCTACCACTCTCTTGCCACAACTCTTTTGGCATCATATTTGGCATCAAAATTTCTTGAGCGCCAATCTTATCCATTTCTTCACGCACTATACGCTCAATATTGTGCATCACTTTGACGGCAGGATTTAGCAACGTGTAGACACCATTGGTTACATGGCGCATATAGCCACCACGCAACAAAAACTCATGGCTAATAAGATTGCAGTCAGTTGGCTTTTCCTTAAATCTTTCGCCTATCAACTTTGACATTCTCATAACAAAAAACCTCTTAATATATATATCAATCCAAATTATGTCATTTACGTTTTTTTTTGTCAATTGTTAAACAATCATTAGTTTTTTTATTTACAAAAATCTTTTTAATTGTATAATTATGCTAGAGGTGTGTATGCGCAAAATAACCATTATTTGTATAGGCAGTCTAAAAGAAAATTATTGGGTGCAAGCAATTAACGAATATCAAAAACGTATTCAACGCTTTTTTGACTTCAAAATAATTGAACTGTCCGAAACAAAACTGCCTAACAAACCAAGTAAAAAAGATATTCAAAAGGCCTTACAAGACGAAGCAAAAAAGGTGATAGCATTAACAAAACAAAAAATTGTTTGTCCACTATGTATCGAGGGTAAACAACTGGATAGCATTGAGTTGAGCCATCTCATTGCTCAATATACCGACCAAAACGAATTGTGTTTTGTCATTGGCAGTAGTTTTGGTCTGGATGATAGCATAAAATCTCTAGGCACACAACTAAGTTTTGGCAAAATGACACTACCGCACCAACTTATGCGCGTAGTATTAACAGAGCAAATTTACCGTGCAGGTACTATACTAAATAATATTGAATATCACAAGTAAAAACAAAAGCCCAAATTATAAATAAAAATATGGAAAACTTTTAACTTTTCCACAAAACTCTATTTTTCATACAACAAGGATAAAAGAGTTATATATTAACTATAGGCAAATTCTAACTTTCAAAATATTATTTTAATTTAATGTTCTTTGTATACGTTCTCCACGCGTTTATTATACGCTCGAATAAAAAATTAGATATGATAGTATTGTGAAGTGTAAAAAAACAAAGGGGGTATACCAATTTTTAAATTTTGGCATACCCCCTTTATTAAATTTTTATACTAGTTTCAAAAACTAATAACTAATCATTATTTTTTTATTTCAGATTTGAGTTACTAGATTTGTCTAATATACTAGTATTAACTAGGCAAATTACATTGCCATTTCGTTAGGAGTGGCAGGCGTATCTTTGGTTGGCTCGTTAGCAATAATGCATTCTGTAGTTAGCAGTGTACTAGACACACTTGCTGCATTTTGTAGAGCGCTACGTGTAACTTTGGTTGGGTCAATAATTCCGCTTGTCTCCATATCTACATATTGGTCGTGTAGAGCGTCATAACCTACGCCAACTTCGTCTTTTTCTAGCACGTTTTTAACTACTAAGTCAGGGTCTACGCCACAGTTTTGAGCAATTTGTCTAATTGGACTAGATAGGCTAGCTTCGATAATTTTTGCACCCACATACTCGTCACCTTTAAGAGTGGTCATAAGTTGTTGTACTTTAGGAATGGCACGAAGTAACGCTACTCCACCACCAGCTACAATACCTTCCTCTACTGCGGCACGTGTTGCAGCCAAAGCATCCTCAATACGCAATTTTTTCTCTTTCATTTCGACTTCGGTTGCACAACCTACACGAATGACAGCGACTCCACCACTGAGTTTAGCTAATCTCTCTTGCAATTTTTCTTTGTCATACTCACTTGTGCAGTTCTCTACTTGTTGACGAATAGAGTTTACACGTTCACGAATAGTCTCGCTGTCACCATTACCACCAACAATAGTTGTTGTGTCTTTTGTAACAACAATTTGATGGGCGCTACCCAAATCTTCGAGAGTGGCACTGTCTAATTTTCTGCCCAACTCTTCGCTAATAACTTTTCCGCCTGTTAGGATAGCGATATCCTCAAGCATTGCTTTGCGACGGTCACCAAAACCTGGGGCTTTGACTGCTACACATGTAAACGTACCACGAAGCTTGTTGATAACCAAAGTTGCCAACGCCTCACCCTCGACATCGTCAGCAATTATCAACAACTTTCTGCCAGATTTTACCACTTGCTCTAACAACGGCAAAATCTCTTGGGTATTGGAAATTTTTTTATCTGTCATTAGGATGAGTGCATCGTCTAGCACTGCTTCCATTTTTTCATTGTTGGTTGCCATGTAACTACTAGCATAACCACGGTCAAACTGCATACCTTCGACAACGTCTAGAGATGTCTCCATTGTCTTGCTCTCTTCTACAGTGATGACTCCGTCTTTGCCAACTTTTTTCATGGCTTGACTAACCAACTCTCCAACATTAGGGTCACCAGCACTTATGCTAGCAACTTGCTTGATTGAGTTTTCGTCTTTTATAGGTTTTGATTGTTCTCTTAGACTTTGTACAACTGTATTTACAGCCGTGTCAATACCATGTTTCAAAATGACTGGGTTAGAGCCATTGTTGAGGGCTTTGATACCTTCGTTAGTTATTGCTTGAGCAAGTACCGCTGCGGTGGTAGTACCATCACCTGCAACATCGTTTGTCTTGATACTCGCCTCTTTTACTATTTGTGCACCCATATTTTCGAATGGGTCACTAAGCTCTATCTCTTTGGCTATCGTAACACCATCGTTCGTAATAAGCGGAGTCTGGTACTGTCTATCTAGTACTACATTACGTCCCTTAGGACCCAAGGTTACTTTCACGGCATTAGCTAGTGTATTGACACCACGTTCTAGACTAGCACGTGCCTCTTTGCCTGATTGAATTAATTTTGCCATATAATCACCTCTAATTGTTTAATTTTGCCAAAACGTCACTTTGACGAAGAATAATGTACTCTTCACCATCAAGTTTAAACTCATTGCCAGCATACTTTGGATACAAGATTTTGTCGCCTACAGACACTTGCATAACAATTTCGTGTCCATCTACAACTCCACCCGAACCTACTGCTACCACGGTTGCTATCTGTGGACGTTCTTTCTCTGCGTCAGCTAGAATAATACCACTAGCTGTTGTGGTTTCTGCCTCTTGTTGCTTTACCACAATTCTGTCAAATAATGGTTGAATCTTCATAAAAATCACGCTCCTTTACAATCCATCAATTTGATTGTGGATAAATTGTAGCACACTTTTGGGTGAATGTATACTACGCTGGTCGCTTTTTTTGTATTTTTTTTATTTTTTAAGTAAATTTTTTTAGAAAGTGTGCAAAAAATAAACAGCCAAACTTTGAGTGTGTTTTGTAAATATATTATAAGTGGTTAAGTGGTTTTTGTTACCAAAATATACTTGTGAGAACAAGAAATACACCCAATAAGACAATTTTACAAAAACGTTCTTATAGGC
>ONVD01000021.1 GCA_900321185.1 uncultured Eubacteriales bacterium | reverse complement strand
CACAAGAAATCAGTGCAATGATTCTTACAAAATTAAAAAATGATGCCGAGGCTTATCTTGGACAAAAAGTAACTCAAGCAGTTATTACTGTTCCTGCTTACTTTACAGATAGTCAACGTCAAGCCACCAAGGATGCAGGTAAGATTGCAGGATTGGACGTATTGCGTATAATTAACGAACCAACTGCAGCAGCCCTTGCATACGGCCTTGACAAAGGTGACAACGCTCATCAAAAGATTATGGTATTTGACCTAGGTGGTGGTACATTTGATATCAGTATCCTAGAGGTTGGTGACAATGTCTTTGAGGTTATTGCAACTAAGGGTAACAACCGTCTTGGTGGTGATGACTTTGATAACCGTATTATCGACCTACTTGTCAAAGACTTTAAGGACAAAGAGGGTATTGACTTGTCAACTGACCGCACTGCAATGCAAAGATTGAAAGAGGCAGCAGAAAAAGCAAAGATTGACCTCTCAGGTGCATTAAAGACAACAATTAGTTTGCCATTCATTGCGTCTGATGCAAATGGTCCAAAACATCTAGAATATGAGCTTAGCAGAGCTAAATTTAACGATATTACAAGCGACTTGGTCAAACAAACTATTGATTTGACTAAAGCAGCGCTCGAAGATGCAAAACTTACAAAAGATGATATTTCTAAGATTATTTTGGTAGGTGGTAGTACTCGTATGCCTGCTGTATGTGATGCTGTTAAAGAGTTTGCTGGTAAAGAAGGCTTTAAGGGTATCAACCCTGATGAGTGTGTTGCAATTGGTGCAGCAATCCAAGGTGGTGTACTGGCTGGAGATGTCAAAGATGTGTTGTTGCTAGATGTAACTCCATTGTCTTTGGGTATCGAGACTCTTGGTGGTGTGTTTACTAAGTTGATTGACCGTAACACAACCATTCCTACCAAAAAGTCTCAGATATTCTCAACAGCAACAGACAATCAACCTGGTGTAGATATTCATGTATTGCAAGGTGAACGTGAGTTTGCTAGTGGTAACAAGACTCTTGGTAGGTTTAGCCTAAATGACATTCCACCTGCTCCACGAGGAGTACCTCAAATCGAGGTTACATTTGATATTGATGCAAACGGTATTGTGCATGTATCTGCTAAGGACCTTGGTACTGGTAAAGAGCAAAGCATTACTATTACAAGCAGTTCTAATATGAAAGAAGACGAAATTAATCAAGCTATTAAGGACGCCGAAAAATACGCCGAGGAAGACAAAAAGCGTCGTGCAGTTGTTGATGCACGTAACAGTGCCGAAGCAACAATATTTAGTCTAGAAAAGATGCTTCGTGATAATGGTGACAAGATTAGCGCCGAAGACAAAAAATCACTAGAGGATGCTTTGGCAACTGCTAAAGAAGAAATCAAGAAAGATGACAAAGATGCAATTGATAAAGCAATGGAGACTTTGTCAAAGACAAGTGAGGCTGTTGTAACCAAATTGTATCAAGCAGCCGCTGAAAAAGCAAAACAAGAGCAAGAGACCAAAAAGCCTGATGCAGACGTTAAGGATGCTGACGCAAAAAAAGCTGAATAACAATTGGAGTAAAACAAAGTGGCAAAAAATTATTATGATGTGCTGGGTGTGGACAAAACAGCCAGCGCTAGTGAAATAAAGTCTGCTTATTACAAATTAGCAAAAAAATATCATCCTGACCTTAACAAAGACAACCCAGAGGCTGCTGAAAAATTTAAGGAAGTAAATGAGGCATACGAAGTTTTGTCTGATGATAAAAAACGTGCTAATTATGACCAATATGGTAGTGCATCTGGACCTAACCCTAATGATTTCTTTAAGGGAGGGCAAACTGGTGGCTTTAGTGGTTTTGGTGGTACTTTTGATGACTTGTTTGGCAATATCTTCTCCAACTTTGGTGGCATGCAGGCGGATATGTCTGTTGCAGGGAATGATATAACCACAAAAATCACTCTTACATTTGAGGAAGCTGCCAAAGGTGTAACCAAAAAGATAAACATTGTACGTATAGAAGAATGCGAACATTGTCATGGTACTGGTGCAAAAAATGGTACTCAGTACACTACTTGTACCGAATGTGGAGGTACTGGACAGGTTAGATACACCCAAAATACTCTGTTTGGACGTGTTGTAAATCAAGGTCCGTGCAAAACCTGTAACGGTACTGGTAAGATTGTCAAAGAAAAGTGTGAAGCTTGTAATGGCAAGGGTTACAAACGAGCAAATGTTACTATCACTGTAGATATTCCTGCGGGGATTGATGATGAGCAAATCTTGACTATGCGAGGGCAAGGTGACGCAGGTATGCGAGGTGGACCAACTGGTAATTTGCAGATTTTGGTAAAAGTTTTGCCACATAAAGTATTAACTCGAGATGGTTTTGATGTATACCTTGATTTGCCATTGCCATTTACAATAGCAATGCTTGGCGGAAAAGTCATTATTCCTAGTTTGGATGGCAAACTCGAATTAACCATTCCTGAAGGCACGCAGTCTGGTACAATGCTAAAATTAAAGAGCAAAGGTATAAAATATCTCAACAAAACTGGTTGTGGAGACATGTATATCAAGGTAATTGTTGAGTTGCCAAAATTAACAGATAAATCTAAAAAATCACTTATTAAAAAATTGGATGGCGAGTTTACCGAAAAAGATTATGCTAAATTTAAAAAATTTAACGAAACCATCAATTCTTTATAAAACAAAGGTGATAGCGTAATAACTACCACTTTTTGTTTTGATGTTCTAAAAATTGATTGATGGCGGTTTATTGATTGCTTTATACCCAAATCTTTGCTACAATATAACAAAATAAGTAGTAGGGGTGATATGTTATGTTAGCAAAGTTAAAGAGTTTGGGACTAAACGGCATTGATGGCTTTGAGTTGACAATAGAGGTAGACCTTGGTAATGGATTGCCAAAATTTGATATTGTGGGTCTGCCAGATACAGCACTAAAAGAGAGTAAAGAGCGTGTACACAGTGCTATCCGTAATAGTGGTTTACAATTCCCAATGGGGCATACTACTGTAAATTTGGCACCTGCAGATGTCAAAAAAGAAGGACCCATGTATGACTTGCCAATTGCGCTTGCTCTTTTGGTGGCTTTGGGAGACATCAAACCAGAAGCGTTAGATAGTACCGCTGTGTTTGGAGAATTGTCTTTAGACGGTACAATACGTAAAGTAAATGGCGTATTACCTCTTTTAATTACTGCTCGCAATTTAGGTTACAAAAGGGTAATTTTACCCAAGTTTAACGAGAACGAAGCTAGTTTTATTAGTGGTCTAGAGATGTACGGTGTCAGCAATCTAAAAGAGGCAGTGAACTTTTTGCACAACGAAATCAACATTGAACCTATCAAATGTAGAGATTTTGAAGAGTTGCGTGATAATGCGGATACGTCGGATGATTTTTGTTATATACGTGGGCAAGCAACTGCGAAACGCGCTATGGAAATTGCCGCTGCTGGTGGACATAATATAATAATGGTTGGGCCTCCTGGTGCTGGTAAAACCATGTTAGCAAAATGTATGCCAACTATATTGCCTGACTTAACTTTTGAAGAAGCTCTTGAGGTAACTAAAATACACAGTATAGCTGGTGTGTTAGACAATAAAGATGGTATTGTGTATCGTAGACCATTCCGCACTCCTCACCACACAACAACCCCAATTACCTTGACTGGTGGTGGACAAAAAGCAAAACCTGGGGAGATTAGTTTGGCTCATAATGGTGTATTATTTTTAGATGAATTACCAGAATACAGTCGACAAACTCTCGAGGTACTGAGGCAACCTTTGGAGGATGGTAAGATTACAGTAGCGCGTGTTCGTGCTACTGTTGATTATCCAGCAGACTTTATGCTGATAGCTAGTATGAATCCTTGTCCTTGTGGACATTATGGTAGCAAGAACCATGAATGTAAATGTACACCTACTGCCATTCACAAATATCTAGATAAATTATCAGGTCCTTTGATGGATCGTATTGACCTACATGTCGAAGTGGATGGAGTATCTTTTGATGAACTCCGCGCTAGTGACAAGCTTGAGGAAAGTAGTGCTAGTATCAAAGAACGTGTTAACAAGGCTAGGGCTATACAACGAGCACGTTTCGCGGGTACAAAGGTCAAATGTAACGCCAAAATGACCACAAGGTTAGTTAATAAATATTGTGTTATAGATGACGAAACCCAAGAGTTGTTACGTGAAGCTTTTGAGAGATTACATTTAACTGCACGCGCACACAATCGTATCCTAAAGGTTGCTCGTACTATCGCAGATTTGGAGGGTAGTGAAACTATAAATATGGACCATGTTGCAGAAGCCATAGGGTACAGGTCTTTAGATAAAAAATACTGGGTGTAGGTCATGAAAAAATTAGAGTTTTATCTCACGTTGGTACTTAGTGAACTTAGTTTGGGTAAACAAAAACAAATAACTAGTAACTATAACTCTATCAACGAAGTAGTTAGCAATGGTTATGATCGAAAGATACAAACTATTTTGTCTGGTGATGAGTATTACAAACTTGTCGAAATAGCAACGTCTGGTGCTATAAAACGTCACCTAGAAGGGTTAAGATATAATAATATAGGTGTTATTAGTCAAGAGGACTCAATGTTCCCTGATAGCCTTAGACATATTCACGAACCTCCAAGTGTATTGTATTACAAAGGTAACCTGAGTCTACTACAAACAGATTGTATCGCTATAGTTGGCTCTCGTGGATGTACTAGATATGGTATGGAGCAAGCTAAAAAATTTGCTGGAACGTTATCCCGAGCAAAATTTACTATTGTCAGCGGACTAGCGGAAGGTGTGGATACTTATGCACACTTAGGCGCACTAGAAAGCAAAGGCAACACTATTGCCGTTATGGCTGGAGGGTTAAACAATATTTATCCAGCTATTAACACTAATTTGTCAAAACGAATTGTAGAACAACATGGTTTGCTAATTAGTGAAAACGTACCATCATTTATGCCCAAATCTTACTCTTTCGTACAACGCAACAGAATTATTGCTGGCCTGTCTATGGGTGTTTTTTCTCCCGAAATGGGTTTAAAAAGTGGTGCTATGCACACAATTAATTTTGCGTTAGACGAAGGTAAACAAGTTTTCGTTTTGCCAGGCAATGTTTCAAGTTCTGCAAGCGCAGGAACGAATAACCTAATAAAATCTCTGCAAGGTGCATGTGTGTTAGAACCGCAAGATATTATTGCTAACTTTGAGGGACACAGTCTACCTAAGGAAGAGTCCACAAAGACACCGCATAGGCAATTAAGTTTGGACGAACAGCTTATATTACAGACTCTAAAAGTCCAGGATGCACATTTTAATGAATTGCTAGAAAAGACAAAAATGGATGCAAAAAAGTTGACGAGTTTGTTGACAACTATGGAAATTCGTGGTTTAATTAAAAAGTTAGCAGGTAATAACTTTGGAGTATAGGAGATTAAAATGAAATTAGTAGTCATTGAAGGTCCTGGTAAACGTGAGACGATTCAAAAATATCTTGGCAACGAATATGAAGTGTTTGCTAGTAAAGGGCATGTACGAGATTTGCCAGTACATACACTTGGTATAGATATGGAGCATAACTTTGAGCCAAAATACGAAATTATGCCTGATAAAAAAGATATTATCAAGTCACTAAAAGCAAAAGCGAGTAAAGCAAGTGGTGTTTTGTTGGCAACTGACCCTGACCGAGAGGGGGAGGCGATTAGTTGGCATATTGCTACAATACTAGGGCTAAAGCCAGAAGATAAGATACGTATTGAGTTTAACGAAATTAGTAAAAATGCAATTAACAAAGCCCTGACGCAACCACGATGTATTAACAATGATTTGGTCAATGCTCAACAAGCTAGACGAGTACTAGATAGGATTGTGGGTTACAAACTATCTCCAATAATTAGTCGTAAGATTCAACCTAAACTTAGTGCTGGACGAGTGCAATCTGTAGCACTTGAATTGGTGGTTGACCGTGAGCGCGAAATACAAAACTTTAAGCCTGAAGAAAGTTGGGCAATAAATGCCGAATTATCTAAACAAGCATCCAGTGACATTCACTTTAAGGCAATTTTGAATGCATACAATAACAAAAAAATAAAGATTCAAAACGCGGAGCAAAAGGATAAAGTGTTGTCTATGCTATCTGGCAAAGATTTTGTCGTGAGCAATATCAAAAAGAGTGTTACTCACTCTCATGCTCCAGCACCTTACATTACCAGTACAATGCAACAAGATGCGCTTAATAAAATGGGATTAAGTTTAAAACGTACAACCGTAGCAGCTCAAAATCTTTATGAAGGCGTAGAAGTTAAAGGTAAAGGCAAGATAGCGCTCATCACATACATTCGTACTGATAGTGTACGAGTTTCGCCAGAAGCTCAAGCAAAGGCAAAAGAGTATATCATCAACCAGTATGGTGCAAATTATTATCCCGAAAAGCCTAATGTCTACGTTTCCAAAAAATCTGCTCAAGACGCTCATGAGGCGATTCGTCCTATCTATATGGACATTCGACCAGAGGATGTCAAATATATTGCACCAGATAATTACAAACTATATAAACTTATTTATGAAAGATTTTTAGCTAGTCAGATGAAAGAGGCAAGTTACAACTCTGTTTCACTTGATATTCTTGCTGACAAGTTTACTTTTCATGCTACAGGTAGGACGCCACTTTTTGATGGATACACTATTGTCTATCAAGACTACAAGTCAAAAGATGACCCTAAGGCCGATGACGAAACAACGCAGACGACTTTGCCAGAACTTGTTGAAAATGAAAAATTAATTTGTCATGGCCTAAAAGCAGAGCAAAAATTCTCAAAACCGCCAGCAAGATACACCGAAGCTAGTCTTGTAAAAGCCATGGAAGAAAAAGGTATTGGACGTCCTGCAACATATGCACCGACAATTTTGGTACTTACAAATCGTAGTTATGTAGAGCATGATGGTAAATATCTAAAGCCCTCAGACTTGGGGTGTCAAGTGACAGATACTCTAAAGAAGTATTTCCCTGAAATTATGGATATCAAGTTTACTGCCCGTATGGAAGACAAACTTGATGAAATTGCAGAAGGTAAAGAGGCGTGGCAAACGATTATTCGAGATTTTTATAAAGACTTTGAGGTGTCACTCAATAATGCTAACGATGGGCAACGTGCTGTAGCCGAACAAACAGACATTATCTGTGATAAATGCGGTAGCAAGATGGTTATACGCGTTGGCAAATATGGTAAGTTTTTGGCATGTAGTAATTATCCAACGTGTAAGAATGTTAAAAACTTTACTACTAACGAAAATGGTGAAATTGTTATCTCAGAAGAAGAAACCAACGAAATTTGTGACAAATGCGGTAGTAAAATGATTAGGAAAGTTGGTAAATATGGTGAATTTTTGGCATGTAGCAACTATCCAAAATGCAAAAACATCAAGAGTATTGACAAAGTCGTGGGCATATGTCCAAAGTGTAAAGGCAACCTTGTAGAAAAGGTAAGTAAAAAAGGCAGTAAATTTTATGGTTGCTCAAATTATCCTAAGTGTGATTTTGTCTCGTGGGATAAACCCACTGACCAAATTTGTCCTAATTGTGGTGGGGTTTTGTATCAAAAAGAAACAAAAACAACACTTAGACTGTATTGCATAAATGAAAAATGTGGATACTCAAAACCAATGAAAAAAGAGACAGAGGAAGATGGAACAAGTGAGGAATAATGTAGTTAAGGTTATTGGTGCAGGATTGGCTGGATGTGAGGCAAGTCTTATGCTTGCCAACCTTGGCGTGCAAGTTGAGTTGTATGATATTAAGCCCAACAATTTTACTCCAGCGCACCACAATCCTAATTTTGCAGAATTGGTTTGTAGCAACTCACTAAAGTCGGATACGTTGGAGTTTGCTACAGGTGTACTAAAAGCAGAGTTGCGCCTTATGGGGTCAAAAGTGCTTGAATGTGCTGATAAATGCAAAATTCCATCAGGCAAAACTTTGTCTGTAGACCGTGATGCGTTTGCCCAAGAAGTGACTGCTTTGGTAAGAGGTAATCCTAATATTCATTTTATCTCACATGAGATAGTTGCTTTGGATAATGTACCAACAATCATCTCAACTGGCCCATTGACCACTTCAGCATTGAGTGAATATCTAAAGGATAAGTTAGGTGACAATTTGTATTTTTATGACGCAGTTGCACCTATTGTGAGTGCGGATAGCATAGATATGTCCCAGGTTTTTGTTGCAAACAAGTTTGATGCAAACGATGAGGGCGATTATATCAATTGCCCCATGGATAGACAACAATACTTTGATTTTGTCCATTTGCTTAATACGGCTGAACGTGTACCACTAAAATCTTTTGAGGACGAAAAAGTTTTTGAGGGTTGTATGCCAGTAGAAGTTATGTCTATGCGTGACGTTAATGCACTTAGATGTGGGCCATTAAAGGCGAGCGGTTTGGTAGATAAAACTGGGCATACACCATATGCATGTGTCCAACTTAGGAAAGAAAACGCTGTTGGTGATTCTTACAATATGGTAGGATTTCAAACTAATTTGATGTTCCCTGAGCAAAAAAGAGTGTTTAGGACTATCCCTGGGTTAGAAAATGCAGAGTTTTTAAGATACGGAGTAATGCACCGCAACAGTTATATCAACGCACCAAAACTTTTGAATCATCATTTTCAATTAAAGTCTGACCCTAATATATTTTTTGCCGGGCAAATTAGTGGTATTGAGGGGTATGTAGAGAGCATAGCTAGCGGTTTGATAGTGGCATTAAATATGTATTGCTATTTAAATGATATGCCTATGATAGAATTTACTACAAATACAGCATTAGGTGCGTTGTCAAACTATCTAGAGAGTGCCAACCCAAACAACTTTCAACCCATGCACATTTCATATGGGTTATTTAGTCCTATTACTTGCTCAAAAGCACAAAAAAAACAACTAATTGCACAACGTGCAATAGAATATATAACTAAAATTAAAAAGGAGAATTCATTATGGATATCAAAGGAACAACAATAGTTGCAGTTCGACGTGATGGCAAGACTGTCATTGGTGGTGATAGTCAGGCAACACTTGGCGACATGGTGTTTAAAAACGATGTCATAAAAGTACGTAAGATATATGGCGGTAAAATCATAGTTGGCTTTGCTGGTACTGTGTCTGATGCTTTTACATTGTTTAGAAAGGTCGAAGAGTTTTTAAACAAATATTCGGGCAACCTTAGTAGGACAGTTGCCGAAGTAGCTAAGATATATCAATCTGGCAATGGTGTTGCAAAGCTTGACGCAGTACTAATTATTGCTAGCAAAGATGCATTGTTTTTGATTATGGGTGATGGCAACGTAGTTGCACCAACTGTCAACTACGTGTCAATAGGTTCTGGTAGCAACTTTGCACTTGGTGCTGCTGATGCTTTGTACAATAATACAAACTTATCCGCGAGAGAGATTGTCGAAAAGTCTCTGCAAGTAGCTAGTGAGTATTGTATTTACACAAATGACAAATTTCATATTGAGGAGGTAGAATAATATGGAAATGTTAACTCCAAAACAGATAGTTACTGAACTAGACAAATATATAATCGGTCAAGACAACGCTAAGCGTGCTGTAGCTGTAGCTCTTCGCAATAGATATAGACGTAGCAAGCTATCACCAGAATTGGCAGAAGATGTAACGCCAAAAAACATTATACTAAAGGGTCCAACTGGTGTTGGTAAAACTGAGATTGCAAGGCGTATTGCAAAACTTGTGCGTGCACCCTTTGTCAAGGTTGAGGCTACCAAATATACCGAGGTGGGTTATGTAGGGCGTGATGTAGAGAGTATGATTAGAGACCTTGTAGAAGCTTCTGTTAGACTGGTCAAAGATGAAAAATTTGAGAACGTTCGTGCCCAAGCAGAGAATGTCGCTAATACAAAGATTCGTAACATTATTTATTCAAAGCTCAAGATGACCAAATCAGAAGAACCCGAAAACTATCAAGAAGTGCTGTTACAAGAAATCAAAGACCACAAGCATGACGACGAAATTATTGAGATGGAAGTTGTAGAAGCACCAAAAGCAATTGAGATTATTCCTGGCAATCAAGATGGTGGTATTAGTGAAATGTTGTCTGGTTTTATGCCAAAACGTAAACGTTTGCGCAAACTCTCGGTAAAACAAGCACGCAACATTATAGTTGACGAAGAGAGTAGTAAACTCATTGATATGGATGCAGTACAAGAAGAAGGCATGCGCCGTGCAGAGCAAGAGGGCATCATATTTATCGACGAGATAGATAAGATTGCTATGAGTCGCGGTAACAATAGTGGTGCAGATGTATCCCGTGAAGGTGTTCAGCGTGATATTCTTCCTTTTGTAGAGGGTTGTACTGTTAGCACAAAATATGGTATAATCAAAACGGACTACATTTTGTTCATCGCTGCAGGTGCATTCCATGTATCTAATATCGAGGACCTTATTCCAGAGTTGCAGGGACGTTTTCCTGTAAGAGTAGAACTAGACAATCTAACTAGTGAAGACTTTTACAAGATTTTGACTCAACCTAAAAATGCAATCACCAAACAAGAGATAGAGTTGTTAAAAGTGGATAATATAAACTTAAGTTTTGATGATGAGGCTTTGCGCGAAATTGCTAAAATAGCGGAAATGGAAAATGAAAGCAACGAAAATATAGGTGCACGTAGGTTGTACACAATAATGGAAGCATTGCTCGAAAAGATTAGTTTTGACGCAGGTGATGATCATCCAGTTGTAGATGTAAAAGTCACAAAACAGTTTGTTTTGAATGCACTTGGGTCTACAATTAGTAATTATGATATGTCCAAATATATTATGTAGAGGGAAATTATGGAACAAAAGCCAAAAGGCACAAGAGATATTTTGCCAAATGTAATACGTAAATGGCATTTTATGGAAGAAATGGCCCGAAAACTAGCCAAACAATATAATATAGACGAAATACGTACACCAACATTCGAAAACGAAACTTTGTACAATCGTTCTGTGGGTGAGTCTAGTGATATTGTTACAAAAGAGATGTATACATTCAAAGATAAAGGCGGACGCAGTCTAGCATTGCGTCCAGAAGGGACTGCTGGCGTAGTTCGTGCGTTTTTGGAGAATGGACTATTTAATAATGCGCAACCTACAAAAGTCTTTTATATAGCTAACAATTTTAGATATGAGAACACCCAGGCAGGACGTTTTAGAGAGTTTTCACAATTTGGTGTTGAGTATTTTGGTTCGCAAGAGCCAATTGTAGATGCTGAACAAATCATTATGGCTAGCAAATATCTTGCTATGTTGGGCATAAATAATGTTGAACTGCAAATTAATAGCATAGGTTGCCCTAAATGCAGAGCTAACTTTAATAGTGCCTTACGAGAGTTTGCACATGCACACAAAGATGAATTGTGTCAAGATTGCAACAAACGTATGGAGACCAATCCTTTGCGTATGCTTGATTGCAAGAATGAAAAATGTCAAATGGTACTCAGGCAGGCACCAAAACTGAGTGATTATCTTTGTGATGAGTGTAAACAACACTTTAAGAGTGTATTGTCCATCTTAGATTCGCGTAAGATTAAGTATTCAATTAACACTAATTTAGTTCGTGGTCTTGATTATTACACAAAGACAGTTTTTGAATTTGTGGCAATGTTAGAAGACAAACCTATCACAGTTTGTGGTGGTGGCAGATACGATAAACTTGTTGCTGAGATTGGTGGTAATGATGTACCAGCGTGCGGATTTGCTTGTGGTTTGGATAGATTGGTATATTTAATTGATGACAAAATGATTGCACCTAAAGATTTTGTGTATATTGCCAACACACCTGACGTTAGCATAACTGAGGTGCTAGCGGTGGCGGAGGTTTTACGTAGTGCAGATATAGCCGTAGAAACCAACTTGACTAATAGGTCGTTTAAAGCGCAAATGAAGTACGCTGACAAGATATGTGCTAACAAAGTAGTTATACTTGGACAAAAAGAGATTGACTCTGGTGAATTTGTTGTCAAAAACTTAAGACTTGGCAGTGAATGTACAATGAAAGCAAGTGATTTAGTAAAATATATAAAACTAGATAGTGAGTCAATAAAAAAAATCACAAAAACTTTTAGTGATTAGTTTGAATTTAGTAAAAAATGGGTTATAATATTTATACAAACGAAAAGGAGAATAAAAATGGCTGAGATACAACATATCAACAAAGATAATTTTAACGAAATGGTAATTGATTCCAAAACACCAGTGTTGGTTGACTTTTTTGCTACATGGTGTGGGCCTTGCAAAATGCTATCTCCAATCTTGGAGCAAGTGGCAAGCGAAATGGGAGACAGAGTAGTCATTGCTAAGGTAGACATTGATGAATGTATGGATTTGGCGCAAGAATACGGTATTATGTCTGTACCTACGATGATATTGTTTAAGGACGGTGCAGAGGTAAGTCGTAACATTGGTTTTAGAGGCAAACCACAAATCGTAGAAATGATTAATTCAAAATTGGATTAAAAAGGCTGAGATGGTCAGTCTTTTTTAATTTTGACGGTTTACAAATGGTTTTTATTATGATATAATCTAATCATTAGGCTTTTACAAATAATATAGGAGAAAACAATATGAATAAAATTTATCTTGACAATGCAGCAACTACGCCACTTTCAAGTGAAGTACTCAATGAAATGATGCCTTATTTTACGTCAATCTATGGCAATCCAAGTTCGGTGCATTCATTTGGCAGAGAGGCAAAGCATGCCTTGGATGTGGCTCGTGAACGTGTAGCGCGTGGTATTGGATGTGACCCAAGTGAAATATATTTTACCAGTGGTTCTACTGAGGCCAACAACTGGGCATTGTATGGGATTGCTACCGCTAATCGCGCTAAAGGACGTCATATAATAACTAGCAAAATTGAACATCCAAGTATCTTGAATATGTGCAAGCACCTTGAAGATGAGGGTTTTAGGGTGACATATCTTGATGTTGACCAATATGGCTTTATTAAGATTGACCAGTTGTTACATAATCTTGATAGTGATACTATTTTGGTTAGTATAATGACAGCTAACAATGAGGTAGGCACAATTCAAAATTTGCAGGCTATAGCAAACATTGTAGCAGAAAAAGGTGTAATATTCCATACAGATGCTACTCAAGCTGTCGGCGCAATTAACCTAAATGTACATGACATGGGTATTGATGCTTTGAGTTTGAGTGGACACAAAATCAACGGACCCAAAGGCGTCGGGGCTTTGTATGTTCGCAAAGGTGTTAAGATTAACCCATTTATGTTAGGTGGAGAACAAGAGTACGGATTGCGTGCGGGAACGAGCAATATACCGGCAATCGTTGGCTTGGGCAAGGCTGTAGAACTAGCGACACGTGATATAACTACAAACAACAAAAAAGTTCGTCAATTACGAGATTATTTTATTACGCAAATTAATAAAAATATTGATTTATGCCATCTTAATGGTCATCCTGTACAAAGGTTACCAAATAATATAAATATGTCATTTGGTATGGTAGACGGCGAAAGCGTTATGATGTTGCTTGATTTGCAGGGAATTGCAGTTTCTACAGGGTCAGCTTGTTCCGTAGGTTCTATAAAACAAAGTAATGTACTAAAGGCTATGGGGTTATCAAAAGACTTGGTGCAAGGTGCGGTTAGGTTTACTTTATCAAAGGCTACGACTAAAGAAGAACTTGATATTGTTGTTGCAGAATTAATCAAAATAGTACAAAAACTTAGACAAATTTCACCAATTGGCAAAGGTCAAGTTGGTACATTATAGGAGGATATGCTTATGTATAACGAAAAAGTGATTCAAGAATTTAGCAATCCGAAGAATGTAGGAGTATTACATGGTCACAACGCACAAGGCACAACATCTAACGAAGTCACTAACGAAATCATTCGTTTGTACTTGTTAATTAATGACGGCAAGATACAAGATGCAAAGTTCAAAGCTTTTGGTGGAGTCGAGTGCATAGCAATGTGTTCGGTCACATGCGACTTAATCAAAGGATTGGGTCTTGACGCTCTGCAAACTTTATCTGCTGAAAAATACACTTCTAGATTGGGCGAGTTGACAAGTGACAACTCAAAATTGTTGTTGGTGCAAATAAAACAAACCCTTGATAATGCTGTCGCAGATTATTACAAACGTCTAGCGAAAGCGCAAAAGAAATAGTTTTAAGACTTACTCTATACAAGTATAAAAATATAAATAGTTTTGGGTTGGACAATGGAAGGAAAATTAAAAATAATAGAAGCTATGGACACATACTTGCCAGATGTTGATGGTGTAATTAATTGTATGCACAACTATTGCTTAAATCTATATAAAAAAGCAGATATATCTGTAATGGTTCCAAAAAACAAAAAATCATATATAGACAATCTGCCGTACAAAATTTATAGATGCAAAAGTAAAAGAGTACCAATTTTAAATAATTATTACGGTTTTCCAAAATCAGACAAAAATTTTAGAAAGATAATGGAAAGTATTGATGCGGATATAATTCATTTTCATTCACCATTTAATATGGCGAATTACGCTGTATCACTTGCCAAAAAGAAAAATATTCCAGTTGTTGCCACATTTCATTCAAATATGCGACCGATTTTTAAAAGTATAGTAAAATTTAATGGCTTGACTGAACTATTGGTCAAAAAAGTTGGAAAATCTTACCAGTATTGTGACGAAGTTTTTGTTTGTTCTCCGCTTGTTAAAGACCAACTTAGGTCATTTGGGTATAAGGGCAAGGTTACATTTTTGCCGTTTGGGACAGACCTTCCAAGATGTGAAAATGTTGATGAACTGAGAGAACAAGCAAATGAAAGATTTGGGTTGAAAAAAGACCAGTTTGTCCTGTTGTATGTTGGCAGAATAATGAAATTGAAGCGAATTGATTTTGTTTTAAAAAGTCTAAAACTGGTAAAGGATAGCGATGATATAAAATTTAAATTTTATGTTGTTGGTAAAGGACCAGAGTTAAAAAAACTAAAATCACTAGCCAAAAAATTGGGTTTTTCGGACAAAGGAAGTTGTTTTTACTGGGTTTTTAGATAGAGAGTTGCTCCCACTAATTAATGCTCGAGCGGATTTATTATGTTTTCCGTCACTTTATGATAATTTTGGGCTTGTAAAAGTCGAAGCAGCAGCGTACAAAACGGCTGGTGTGTTTATCAAAAATTCGTGTGCAGGATATGGTGTCACTGATGGAGTGAACGGATATCTAAGTGAAAATACGACGCAACAATTCGCAGAGAAAATTATTCGAGCATTGAGTGACAGAGAAAACTTAAAAAAAGTTGGCGAAAATGCTTCAAGAGATTCGTATATAAGTTGGAGTGACTGTGCTGACTTGTTGCTAAAAAGGCTTTACGAAATCGTAAAAGAGCATAAAGAAAAACAACAGTTAATCAATGTAAGTACCAGCAAAATTGAGAAATAAAATATAAAAGCGAGAAAAATAAACTACTTTTAGTACTTATTTTTCTAAAAACATGAAGATGACCTATTGATTGTTGGGTTCTTTTTGTTAACTATTTTGTTAGTTTCAAATGTATTGACTTTTTAAGATTTGTTTTTATTCACAAACTTAAGCAAAGAACTTGTATCGAATTTTTTACATTTATTTACACTTATTTAATGTTAATTTACAGCACAAACTAGCATTAAAGGAGGTGGATAAAATGAAGTGTGACTTGCTAGTAGGCTTGCTCTTAGGTGCTATCACTGGTATGGCAATACTAGAGTTTTGTCAACCTGTAAAAGATGCAGTAGAACAAGGCAAACAAAAAGTTAAATCAAAACTATCCAAAATGTAACAAATAAAAGAGAGCGTTTGGCTCTTTTAATTTTTATAAAAGTGTTTTATTTATTTGCTAAACGTAAATTTTTATGCTATATTATATCTAACAAATCTAATGGGAGTGGAGTATGTCAAGAAAGATGGGTTTGGACCTCGGAGATGTAAATATTGGGATTGCTTTTAGCGACCCTTTAGGTATGTTTGCCAGCGGGTTTGAGAACTATCGTAGACGTGGCCTAGAGATAGATTTGGATTATATTGTAGGTTTGGTCAAGCAAAAAAATGTCGATACTATTGTTGTAGGCTTGCCTTTGAATATGGACGGTACAAAAGGCACAAGAGTCGAAAAGACTTATGAGTTTTGTGCAGAGTTAGCCAAAAAAACTAGCGTGCCGATAGAGTATATGGACGAAAGGTTGACGACTGTTTCTGCACAAAAATTGCTTATCTCTGCTGATGTTAGTCGAGAAAAGCGCAAGACAGTAGTTGATAAAATTGCTGCTTGTATCATCCTGCAAAGTTATTTAGACAAAAAAGCATAAAGGAGATATTTTATGAGTGAAAAGATGGATAACGACCCAATCAGTCGTCTTTTGGACCCAAAAGACAGTGACCCAATAATTTTGTATGACGAAAATGACAATCAGGTAGAATTTGAGCAGATAGCTCTTATACCTATTGAAGATAGATTGTATACAATCTTAAAACCTGCAAAAAAGATGGAAGGCGTTGCAGATGATGAAGCAATCGTCTTTAATTTCCAAGAAGATGATGAACAAGCACCTATCTTGGTTGTAGAAGAAAACGATAAGGTAATTGACGAAGTGTTTAGTACTTACAACAAACTTTTGGACGAAGAAGAGAAGAAATCATCCAAAAAGACAACCTCTAGAGTAGCTACTAACACTACTGAAAAACCAAAAAAGGGCGAGTAACATACGATACCACATCCAAAAGATGTGGCTTTTTTGTTTATATTGTTAATAATGTATAAAAAATTCAATATTCCACTTGATTTTAGTTAAAATCTATGCTACAATAATCCTTGTTGAAATACACACCTAGTGCTATTATTGTGTCGTTGCCTAACTATCATTAGGTTACACAATGAGTTTTAACGTATTGGGGAGGAATAAAAACGAAGGAGATTTAATTAAAATGGCTATTTCAATCAAACAATTATTAGAGGCAGGTGTACAATTTGGTCACCCTACCAGACAATGGAACCCAAAGATGAAACAATACATTTTTGTGGCTCGTAATGACACACACATTATTGACCTAGAGCAAACTGTAGTATTGGCAGAAAAGGCCTACAATTACGTTCGCGACATGGTTGCGCAAGGCAAGACTGTGTTGTTTGTAGGTACAAAAAAGCAGGCATGTGACGCAATCAAAGAAGAGGCTGAGCGTTGTGGAATGTATTATGTAAACACCCGTTGGTTGGGTGGTACTTTGACTAACTTCAAAACCATTCGTTCACGTGTAGAGCGTATGAACAAACTTAATCAAATGGAAAAATCTGGTGAGTTTGAGTTGTTCCCTAAGAAAGAAGTTCTCAAAATGAAAGCAGAACGTGACAAACTTGAGAAGAACTTGTCTGGTATTAAGGATATGACCAGCCTCCCAGGACTGCTATTCGTAGTGGACCTAAAGAAAGAATACATTGCTGTTAAAGAAGCAAGGATGCTCGGTATTCCTGTTGTTGGACTAGTAGATACAAACTGTGACCCAGAATTGGTAGATATAGTTATACCTGGTAACGATGATGCTATTCGTTCGGTAAAACTGATTGCTGGTATGGTTGCAGATGCTGTTTTGGAGGCAAAAAATGGTGTAAGCATGGCTGAGGCCAATGCTGATGCAGACCAAGAAGTTGCTACATCTGACAACGAAACACAAGACGCCGAAACAACAACTAAAAAAGTCTTTAAAAAAGCAGAAAAAGTAGAAAAAGAAGAACCAAAGTCTGAGGCTACCGAAAATGCTGAGCCTGTTGTAGAGAAGAAGGCAGAAAAAACCACAAAGACAGCAAAATCTACAAAGGCTACAAAAGCAGACAGCCAAACAGAGAAAGAGACATCAAAAACTGTTACAAAAAAGACTGCTAAAGCAGAAGAAAAATAAAAATTGGAGGGAATTATGAAAGCATCTGTACAAGACATTCAAACTTTACGTGGTCGCACTCAAGCTGGTGTGTTAGACTGCAAAAAAGCACTTGAAGCATGTGATGGTGATATGGAAAAGGCTGTTGCATGGCTTCGTGAAAGTGGTTTGGCAAAGGTTGCAAAAAAACAAGACCGTATTGCCGCTGAGGGTATCGTTGATGCCTACATTCACTTAGGTGGTAAAATTGGTGTGCTAGTAGAAGTGAACAGTGAAACTGACTTTGTAGCACGCGGAGACAAATTTAAAGAGTTGGTTCATAACTTGTGCTTGCAAGTCGCTGCCGCAAAGCCTTTGTATGTTAGCCGTAGCGATGTTCCAGCTGACGCTGTTGAGAAAGAACGCGAGATTTATCGTCAACAATGTCTCAATGACGAAAAGAATAAGAACAAACCTGCAAAAGTTATCGACATGATTGTTGAGAACAAACTAAACAAGTTTTACCAAGAAGTTTGTTTGCTCGAGCAACCTTACTTTAGAGATGAATCAAAAACTATTCAAGACTTGGTGAACGAAGCTAGTATGGTGCTTGGTGAAAAACTTTCTGTTCGTAGATTTGCTCGATTTGAGATGGGCGAAGGGCTCGAAAAGAAGACTAACGACCTTGCTGCCGAAGTCGCTAAAGAACGCGGTTAAAATGAGTCAATTTGTAAAATTACGAAATGTTACAAAAAATGTTCCCGATTGGGGACATTTTTTGTTATAAATTAATTGCAAAAAAAATAAAAACCTTGTAAAATATATAGATATAAAAGGAGAATGAAAAATGTTTAATAATCAAGATATGCAATTATATGGCGACCTAAAAGAAAGGTTGCAAAAATCAATGGACCACTTTGACAGTGAGCTTGCCTCGGTAAGGGCAGGACGTGCAAATCCCAAACTTTTGGATAAGGTTATGGTTGATTACTATGGTAATATGACTCCGCTTAACCAAATGGCCAACATTACAGCAACGGACCCACGCACCATTACCGTATCCTTGTGGGATATGAGTGCACTTAAGGAAACTTTAAAAGCCATCCAAGCAAGTGGTTTAGGCCTTAACCCTAGTGATGACGGAAAGGTGATTAGGTTATTTGTGCCTGCTCCAACCGAAGAGCGTAGAGTAGAACTTGTCAAGATGGTAAAGAAGATTGCCGAAGATACACGTATCAATATGCGTAACGCAAGGCGTGATACACTAGACCAATTCAAGTCATTAAAAAAGAATGGTGAAATTACCGAAAGTGATTTGGTAATAGCTGAAAAAGAAGTTCAAAAGATACTAGATAATGCTATTGACAAGGTTAACAAGGCTTTGGAAAATAAAGAAAAAGACATTATGGAAGTTTAGTTTAGAACACACACTTCTGGGTATACTATTCATAAAAACAAATTAGCAATACATTTGGTTGTTGCGTATAATAATCAAAAGGGGTAATAATGGATTCATCTTCTGGTAAAAAAATCAAGATAAACCGCAAGTTAGATTTACAGAGATTACCACAACATATTGCTATTATTATGGATGGTAATGGTAGGTGGGCTAAGCGTAGGGGGCTACCTCGTAATATGGGGCATCGAGCGGGATTTGAGAATATCAAGCGCATTGTAGAACATCTTTATCATTTAGGCATAAAATATGTCACGTTTTTTACCTTTTCTACCGAAAATTGGAAAAGACCCAAAGAGGAAATTGATGGCATATTTGACTTGGTACGCAATCACCTAAAGAATGAAAAGGAAGTTCAAAAATTTTTGGATAACGACATAAAATTGACAACTATGGGGGATATATCCAAACTACCGCAAGACCTATATAACAAACTTGTTGAAACATCACAAAAGACAAAGAACGCATCAACAATGGTGTTAAATCTTGCTATTAACTATGGTGGTAGAGATGAGATTATGCGGGCGGTCAACCTATTAGTGGAACGTGGAACCAAGATAGAGTCTAGTGAACAATTTGAACAATTATTGTATTCAAATAATATGCCAGACCCAGATTTTGTGATACGTACAAGCGGAGAATTGCGCTTGAGTAATTTTATGTTATATCAAATGGCTTATAGTGAATTGTATTTTACAAAAACGTATTGGCCAGACTTTAATGAAAAAGAGTTACAACGTGCCTTGATTGATTTTCAAAAAAGAAGACGTAGATTTGGGGCGGTTAACTAAACTAAGGAGAAAAGATGAGTAGTATTTTGGATAACAACAAACAACCTGTGGTACAAAATCCGGCCCATTACAAACAAAGGATTTTGTCGGGTATATTAATACTTTTGGTGTTGTGTGTA
Source organism: uncultured Eubacteriales bacterium (assembly GCA_900321185.1). Lineage (GTDB taxonomy): Bacteria > Bacillota > Clostridia > Christensenellales > UBA1242 > RUG666. Next base: position 6,940 of record ONVD01000021.1, on the reverse strand, counting down.
TTTTTGGCACTTCGTATTTGGGTAAATAGCTATATTTTTGATTTACTAATTGGTGCATTAATGATTGTCAGTGCATATGAGGTAGACAATCTTTTGCATAAAATGGACAGGCCTACCTATTTTATAGGATATGGCGTGTATCCTGTTTTGGTGTTTATATCAGTTCTATTATGTTTGCTATTAGGTTTAGATTTTTTAACGTATGTGTTAATTAATCTCGGTGTTATTGTTGTCTTGGGACTTTGTATGGCATTTTTACCACTTTTGGCGCAAAAGAATGTAACAGCACAGCGTATTAAAGATGGATACAAATACAGCAATCTTAGTTATTGCGTAAAAAAGAGTCTCAACACATGTTTTGTTTGTGTTTGGCCAGTGCTATTATTTAGCTTTGCTTTTGCAATTAATCATTTTGATACTTTTGTACTAACTAGTTCACCTTTTTGGTTGAATGATTCCGCTGTCAATGGTGTTGACATTGGCGTTTTAGGTTTAGTGTTGTTGTTTGTTACAACTATGCTAGCCGACACATGTGCAATGCTGTTTGGCAGGTTGTTAAAGACTCGTAAAATCAGTATGGAAAAGTTGGGCCCAGGTAAGTCATGGGGCGGATTTTTTGCAGGTATTATAGGTGCTGGTTTAGCAGGAATGTTAACGTACGCAGTATTTACTCTATTTGCTAATTATTCATCACTTTTTGGGTTACTAAATCTTAATGTATGGTACTTTTTACTTATTGGCCTTGTTTGTGGTTTATTTAATATGTTAGGTGATACTTTTTCCTCATATTTTAAACGCCGTGCTGTAGTAAAAGACTTTAGCAATTTGATTCCTGGACACGGTGGAGTCATGGATAGAATTAACGGTTTGGTTGTTAATAGTTTTTGTGTTTTTGCTATATTGTTGGTTTTGTTCGCATAAAGATATCTTAGGAGGTAGTTTTGCTCTCAACATTAGCAAGTTTTGCAAGTGTAATGACGACAATCGGATATATTTTGTTAGCATTGCTAGTGCTGATGTTGACTATCACAATCCATGAGTTGGGTCATTACACATTTGGTAAAATTTTTAAATTTAAGATAAATGAGTTTTCGATTGGTTTTGGTAAGGCTATTTATTCACATAAATGCAAGTCCGGGGAAACTTTTAGCATCCGACTTATTCCGCTTGGTGGATATTGTGCTTTTGCTGGTGAAGACGAAGATACAAAAGATGTCGAAGGGGCTTTTAATACTAAGCCTCCATGGCAGAGGATAATAGTACAACTTGGTGGTGTACTATTTAACTTTTTGTCGGCAATTATCTTTTGCTTTATATTATTAATTGGTTTTGGGTATGATATACCCAAAATAGATCATGTTGGCACTCAGTACGAACAGCAAGCGGTGGCAGAAGGTAGAGATATTGTACAAGATGGGGACATTATTCTTGAAGTCAATGGCACAAAAATTAGTTTTGCTAGTGGCAACACTTTTAACAAACTAATATCTCAATATAGTGTAGGTGACACTTTTAGTCTGACTGTTAGGCGAGATGGCAAAGAGATTGTATTAGATAATGTGACAAAATATTATAGGATGAATCAAGATGGTGAGTATATTGATTCTTCAGGGCATGTGATAGCTATAGAAGATGCAAACTCTACTGGTGTTTTGGGTGTTGACAAGTCTAGTGCGTATAGATATAATTTTGGTGAAGCACTGTTAGGTTGTATTCCATTGGCTGGTGGTATGGCATGGCAAGTACTTGTATTTTTGGGGCAACTGTTAATTGGTCAAGTAGGTCTTTCGGATATTGGTGGGCCAATAACTACCATTTCGATGATGGCAGAATATACTCAGACCAACTTTGCTAACTTGTTTGTATTTTTACCTTTTATCTCTGTAAATTTAGCTGTGTTTAACATTTTGCCAATACCTTCATTAGATGGAGCACGAATTGTATTTACGGTAATTGAGTGGGTAAGAGGTAAGCCAATCAATCGCAATGTTGAGGCATATATTCACTTTGGTGGTTTGTGTGTTTTGCTTGCATTCGTAGTTGTTGTAGATATATATCACTTAATAGTATAAAGAGGTTTTGAATTTTGAACATAAGACAAGAATTAGAAAATAAGGGTTATACGCAAGACAAGTTGCGTCTAGAAGATGCTGTCTATAATGCACAGAGTAATACTCTCGATTTGTTATTTAACTACGCCGAATGGAGTATTCTTAGTGATGAACAAAAGTACGAGATAACAGAGATTTGTAGGCATGCACTTAAAGATGAAGTATTGTTAAATGTTAAGTTTAAGGGGGCATATGTAGATGATGAGATTTTGTACCAGATGCTTCAAAAATTTTTGGATACTCACTATAAAGCATTACTAAGTGTTTTGTCGAGTGATAATGTAAAGTTTGATAAACAAGACAAAAAATACATTATTACTCTAACATGTGATGATATGACTGCCGAGATGATTAAATTGGGTACATTCGTTAATGAGTTGACAAAGTATATGTGCAATGAATGTTTTTATGAGTTTTCGGTAGAGCTAAACACGTTAAACAACTGTGATGTGTCTATCTTAGATCAGAGTACAAAAGTTGTAGGTCAGACTTTGAGTTGGGCTCTTGAACAAGAACGTATGCTTAACAAATTAGAGGTTGGTCATATTGAGTATCTATGGGGCAAAGTTATTGAGACAAAGCCTGATTTTATTGTAAATGCCAAGAAAGACGGAAACGAAGAAGTAACTGTTTGTGGTACTATATCGCAATTTGAGGAGAGTACCTACAAACGAAAACCAAGAGAGCCAGATGCGCAACCTGTTGATGCTGTCAAGTACACGTTCGTTTTAACTGATGCAAGTGGCGAAATTCGTATTATAGTATTTCCAGCAGAAAAAGATGTCGAAAAATTACGTTTACTAAAAGATGGGCAAGAGGTGATACTAGTTGGCAATCTTAGTAGTTATAATGATTCGGTTAGTGTTCGTGCTAGAAGTATATCTACATGTCAGTTACTTGCTAATGAGATACATTATTGTTATCGTGATGTCAATGAAGATTACGTAATTGTTAGACCACAGCCATGGGTAGAGGTCTCTCAAATGGATTTGTTTAGTTTTACTAATAGTAATATTTCTGAATACCTAAAAAACAACACAATCGTTATGTTTGACCTAGAGACTACTGGTCTAGACCCCGAAAGATGCACCATAACTGAGATTGGTGCTATCAAGATTAAAGATGGTAAATGTGTAGAGTCATTCCAAACCCTTGTGAATCCACAAATGCCTATTCCTGACGAAGTTATGGAGAAAACACACATAACAAATGAAATGGTGGCAGATGCACCCACTATTGACCAAGTTATGCCGGATTTTTACAAGTTTGTGGATGGGGCCATTTTGTCTGCATACAACATTAGTTTTGACTATTCATTTCTTAAGAATATTGGGCAACGATTAAGATACAAATTTAATAATGAACGTATCGACTGTTTGGATGTCGTAAGGCAAAAAGTTCCTTCACTCACGAACTACAAATTAGCTACGGTTAGTAAGGCATTAAATGTAGACCTAAAAAATGCGCACCGAGCTTTGGCAGACGCTTTGGCGGCAGCAAAAGTTTTTATAAAACTTATGTAAAACTATTGCTTTTTGCTCTAACTTATGTTAAAATTAGCTTATTGTTAGGCCTTAAGTTATGAGTGGGAGTTTCCCACTCATAACTTTTAAAGTGGCGGAATATGCAATTTAAAGGAGAATTTTTTATATGATTAACAGTAAAGATTTTTTTGTGGCGCTAGATTTATTGGAGAAAGAACGAAATATTGATCGTGAATACTTTATTCAAGCACTTGAGACAGCGTTAACCAGTGCCTACAAAAAGAACTTTGGTGAGGCGCAATCTGCCGAGGTAAAACTTAACCCCGAAAAAAACACAATCAAAGTTTTGGCCTACAAAACTGTTGTAGATGAAGTTGAAGACCCAGATAAGCAAATTAGTCTTGCTGATGCAAAGTTGATTAAATCTAGTTACAAAGTCGGTGATACCATTAGTCAAGAAGTAACGCCAAAAAACTTTGGTCGTATTGCTGCACAAACCGCTAGACAAGTTGTTATGCAAAAGTTACGTGAAGCAGAGCGTACGCTAATCAACTCGGACATTAATTCACACAGTGAACAACTAACTACTGGTATAGTTAGACGTATTGAGGACAAAGACATATTTTTGGAGTTGGGTGGCTTTAAACAAGAAGGTGTACTATCCGAAGAGGATAGATTGCCAAACGACCAGTTTAATATTGGAGATAAGGTCAAAGTTTGTGTAAAGAACGATCAAATGAACACAAATGGTAATAGTAGGTATTACGACAAAAATGCTACAGATTTGAATATTAATGATGTATATGTTCAAGTGACACGTCGTACCGTTGGCTTTGTACGTAAACTATTGGAGTTAGAAATCCCCGAAATTGAATCTGGCGAGATACAAATCAAAGGTATTGTACGTGAGCCTGGTTTGCGTACAAAAGTTGCAGTGTATTCTAGTGATGCTGGCGTTGACCCAGTAGGTGCATGCATAGGCAATCATGGTAGTCGTATAAACGCTATAATTGATGAGTTAAATGGAGAAAAACTAGATGTAGTACAATGGTCTAGTGACACATTCGAATTTATTGCACATGCTCTTAGCCCAGCGGAAGTCATATCTGTAGAACTCAACAATGCTGACAAATCTAGTAAAGTTATTGTGCCAGACAGTAAATTGTCTCTTGCTATTGGCAAGGGAGGGGTTAACGTAAGATTGGCAGTTAAGTTAACTGGGTGGAAAATAGATGTAATCAGTGAATCAAAAGCAAAAGAACTAGATAAAGTAGAACAGCAGAGTACCACGGTGCAAACCGTAAATACCACCCTAGATAATGTCAATGACGAAAGCACTTCGGATATTATGGACGAATTGGACACCTTGGAATAGGAGACTAAAGATGAAGCAATCAAATCATATACCAACACGTATGTGTATTGTATGTATGCAAATGAAGCCTAAAAAAGATTTGATAAGGTTAACCAAAAATAACCAAGGAGAAATTGTGATTGACCATAACTACAAAATGGGAGGCCGTGGCGTATGGATTGACAAAACCCCAGATTGTGTTGCTTTATTAAAAAAACGTAAGTGTTTAGAAAGAAAGTTCAAGTGTGTTATACCCGAAGAATTGTATGAGGAGATAAACAAACTAATAAATGGATGAAAAGAAGATTTTTAGTTATGTAAACTTTGCTGTTAAGGCTGGAGATGTGGTCTATGGAATAGATAACATCAAACAAACTAAAAAACATATCTATTGTGTTATCTTGTCTATCACAGCGACACAAAATCTAACACATTCGGTAACTAACTTTTGTAACAAGCTAGATTTGCCACTAATTATATTGCAACAATCATCTGTAGATGGTTTGTTACACACCAACAACTGCAAAGTTATTGGGCTAACCAATGAGTCTTTAGCAAGGCAAATTGTATATTTAAATAGTTTAGAGGAGTAATAATTTGGAAACAACTAATCAAGTAAAGAAAACAAAAAGTTTTGACAACCTGCGTACTTTATCTCAACTAAATAATAATGATTTAAGTAAGATGAGTGAAAGTGCAAAAAAGTTACGCACTCAGATTGAAGGTATTAGCAAAGCAATTAGAGATTTAATCAAAACTAAGTCAGAAGTGGTGACACCGACTGTAGAAAAATCGCAAAATAGCACTAAGGCTAACTCAAGCAATGTCGATACCGAAGAACAACCAAGAGCGCAGACTTTTGAACCCAAAAGCTATAGTAGACGTGATTCTGTACAAAAGCCTTTTACACAGAATGGCGCACGTGGACAGCAACCAACTAGACAGAGATTTACAAAACCTACAAACAGTGCTAGTGGTCCAAAAACAAGTTTTGTAAAACCTAATTTTGAAAAATCTAATCAAATGGAACGTGCAGAGCGTGTTTTCGCTACGCCACAAAGACGGAATTTTGAGAATAAACGTAAAAACGAGCGTGAACGTTCTCGAGATTTTGATGAGGCACGCAATGACCGTGCTCGCAAGAATATGTTGCGTCGTGGAGTGTTAGAAGAAGATGAAATCACTGCTAGAATCCGTAGTAACAGGAAGATTAAATCAAAGAAGGCCAAGGAAGATGTTGTTATTGTAGCACCTACCATTACACATGCTGTCGTAAACTCAGAGACTATTACAGTTAAGCAATTATCCGAAAAGACAGGTAAATCAGTAGCAGATATCCTAAAACAACTCATGGTATTAGGTATTATGTCGAACGTAAATAGTACCATAGATTTTGCTACTGCAGAACTGGTTTCTAGTGAATTGGGTGTCGTCTTGGAGCAAAAATTAGAAAAGACGTACGAAGAGCAACTTAAAGATGAATTTGTCGAAGAATCTACAGATGATTCTACCAATCTTCGTCCACGCCCACCAATTGTAACAGTACTGGGGCATGTAGACCACGGTAAAACAACTTTACTTGACTATATTCGCAAAACACATATTGCTGGTGGAGAGGCAGGTGGAATTACACAACACATCTCTGCTTATCAAATCGAAAAAATGGGTAGGCAAATCACTTTTGTAGATACCCCTGGACATGAGGCTTTTTCTGCTATGCGTGCTAGAGGTGCGTCTGTGACAGATGTAGCTATTTTGGTTGTGGCTGCAGATGATGGTGTGCAACAACAAACCGTTGAGGCCATTCAAGATATTAAGGAAGCAAAAGTTCCAATGATTGTTGCTCTTAACAAGGTTGACAAACCTGATGCCAATGTAGAACGTGTTAAAGAGCAACTAGCAAAATATGATGTATTGCCAGAAGAGTGGGGCGGAGATACAATTTTTGTGCCAATATCAGCACTAAAAGGTCAAGGTGTAGACCAATTGCT
>ONVD01000022.1 GCA_900321185.1 uncultured Eubacteriales bacterium | reverse complement strand
TAATGATAATATTATCCCAAATGACCAAACAGATGATACTGACAGTTCAAATGACGACAATAAACAGACAGATGACACTGACGGTTCGGGTGATGACGGTAAACAAACAGATGACAAAGGTAGTGACGATAGTAGCACCAAAGATGCTGAAAAAACTATTTACACAATCTCGGTAGCATCCAATTTATCGTAGGCAAATGCGGTATTTTCTGGGGCTGGTACATATCTTGAGAGTACATCTGTAACCATAACATTAACTAATAATAGCGAGGGATATTATTTGGACCACTGGGATGATAACTCTCGCAAAGATTCTATAGTGGTGACGGCAGATAGTGACAAGACCATAATGGCGTATTTTGAGAAAGGGCAATCTGTAGTAGTAAGCTCATACAAAGTAGCCATGAAAAATGGAACAGTTGATAAAAAGGATGGACAACTTGTCTTGACTGCAACTGATCAACAGGCTTGTTCTTATATTGTGAACAATGGTTAAATCGCTTTTTATAATCCTTCGGGAGTCATTAATGCTAATGATGTTACAGAGGACGTAGTATACGAACCAGTTAATAGGAATATAGGGGTTCTTGTAATAGGTTATGTAAGTGATACTATTTTTGATTTTCCTAGTTGTTTGGAGCCTACAGATTATACATCAGCAAGTGTTCTTTTAGGTCAAGTTACGAGTGATATAAAAAGTAACGGTGGTTTTGTCCTTGAAAGTTTTGTGAATAGTTTAGGTCATTTGGGATTTCAATATACTGATAACATAACCAAGCCTAATCAGAGTCAAACTTCTGAAGGATTTACTGTAACGCCTAATAAATTTGAAGTTCCAAAAAAGTATCTAAAGTTTTATCATTACAAGATTTGCAGTGATTTAGTTAGTGATAATGCTACAGATTTTATGCTTATTCCGTTATCATCTCAACTTGTTAACTTTTCTGGGATTGACGCTGATTATGGTATCTCAGCAACTGTCAAATTGTCTGATAATGAAGATGTTTTTGATGAAAGTCTAAGAAATGATACGTTAACTGTTAATATAAATGTTAGAAATTATGATGTATAGATGTAATAGTCTAATTGTTTATATTATCTATGATTGTCGGCAAACAGCCTGAATGGATATTTGCCAGCAACTTACTAATTTAAACTGTGATGTCACAATTTATCGTGGTGTTGAGACAGCAACATTAAAAAATTGACTTGTTCCAATTTTTATATCACATAGTTTATGTTATTTAATATTTAAAACAAAAAGAACCTAAAATTAGATAGGTTCTTTTTGTTTTATGCTAATTTAAAAAATTCGTTTTTTTGTACTAAATACGAAATTAATAGTTAGGAGATATTGTCTTGTTTAGTTTGAACGGTTGTTCGTAAACGTTTGAAAGGCAGGATTATCAATGCACCAATCCCAGCGCTGAGGGTATTGAACAGCGTGTCACTAAATTCTACACAGCGGTTGACTGGCAATATATATTGCATTGATTCGATAATTAGAGAAACTATCATGCCCCAAAAGCAAGATATCAAGAGTGTCTGCCACCAAGCCCTGTCCTTGCCGTCACTAGCAATGTATGCCCCAATAGGTATTAACATAAAGAGATTGCTAAATACGTCAAACCAACCGAGTGAGTCAAAGCCCCAAAACATTTCTTTGTTGCCCCAGATTTTGGCGAAAGAGTAGTTAACATGCACTAGGCCGTCTGATATAGATACATCGCTAGTAGTACCAACAAACAATACTATGATGTAAAACATTAAAAATATGTATCTTATCTTATTTAGTACTTCTCTTTTGCAAAAAATATAGCAAACAATAGGTGCAATGATAAACATAAGCACGCAAAAGATAATCACTAAGACTAAATTAAAATCCATTTTGCCTCCATGATACTAATAACAACATTTATTATCTAATAATTCTGTGATAAAGTCAAACAAAAAATATTGCTTGAGGCTCTTAATTTTGGTATAGTATGCAAAATATATTTGTAAAAGATACAACGAGGATATTAAAGAGAGTACTATGTTTGTAATTTTGGGTAGTGCTTGTGGCATTGGGTTTTTGTTGGTTAGTTTTGTTGGGAATTTTGACGATTCATCTAATTTGAGCACTTGGATATGTAAAATCTTAAATTTATTATTTGACAATATTTGTATTTGTATTGTATAATTTAACTGTAAGATATAGGGAGGTGGCTATTATGGAATTTTTTAATAAATTAAATTTTTCTGTATTGCTTTACAGCATTATTTTGGTAGTGTTAGGGGTTTGTTTGGTTGCGATGCCTAACGAAGCATGGACCACTATTTGTTATGTCATTGGTGGCATGATGATGTTGCTCGGTATTTGTTCGTTTGTAAGTTATTTTGTAGATGGTTTTGATCGTTTTGGTATAGTCAATGGTACAATACAATTTTTGGTAGGTTTGCTAGTGGTGATTTTTGCAGGAGCACTCACTGATATGGGTGTGTTTGCAATTATTGCTGGAGTGATAATACTTGTATCTGGTATTTACAAAGTACAAAATAGTTTTGACCTCAAGGCAGTTGGTGTCAAACAATGGTGGCTTTACCTAATCTATGCTATATTAGTAGCAGTGCTCGGGTTGTTGATAATCATTCATCCAGTTGATGGACAAGAGGCTCTGTTAATCTTTATGGGTATTACCCTTATTTTGGACGGTATTATGAATATTATCACCATGTGCATATTTGGTAATAAGGTAAAACACATAAAGGATAAATTCTTAACTCCAATCATTATAGAGCCAAAAGAAATTAAACACGAAGACGACGACAAACACAACAAATAATTAAAGGTGACAAAATGGAAAATTGTTCAGTTTTTGACAAGTTGTTAGATAAAGATGAAAAGATTCTATTGTGTGAAAAGCCAACTCCTAGCAGATTTTATCTCAATTTTTGGGGCAAAACTCTAGTCTGGACATTATGGGTTTTTTTGCTAACTGAGCTTGTGTTGTTACTTTTTGAACGAGCACCAACATGGTATTATTATATTCCCTTTGGTTTGTTTGGCGTATCACTAATTTTTGCAATACCTTTTTCGATAATATGCTTTAATCATACTGTTTATGCTGTTACTAACAAGCGCGTTTTGGTACGCACTGGTGTAACAGGCATAGAATACAAGACTCTTGACATAAAAAGTATCGGAGTTGTCAACCTAAAACAAGATTTTTGGGACAGAGCGCTTTTGCACAACACAGGCACAATATTTTTTGGTGGATTGCTTGAGACCAACGGTCAAGTGACCATGCATGGGTTTGAGTTCAAATTTGTCGAAGACCCACAAAAAGTATATACAGTAGTTCGACAATTATTAAACGAATTGGGAGCAAACGATAAAAAGTAACGCGATTTTGGATGTTTTGTCAGCATACCAAAATAACAAGTGCAAAAACTTAACGAATGACAATACTCACAAAAAAAATACGAGATTGAGTCCTAAATGTTACTGTGCAAGCATCAAGCGAGTGGTTAGGCAGTTGTTACAGTCCAACAAACTGTCAATCTTGATAACTTGTTCGTTTTGTTGTATGTTGTAGACAATAGATTGATAAACTTTTGTCAATTGCAATAAAAAAAAGAGATAGGCTTATCTCTTTTTTATTTATTAATTAATACCATCGTACTGGTGTCGAGGTTTCGTCTACTACTTTGTTAATGACAAAGGACGAGAAATCATAATCTTCTTTAAATGTGTCCAAGTCATAATTTCCATTAAAATCGAAATTTTGGGTATATTCACCTTGTGCGGCTGCGCTGTGAAAATACACAACTGCTTTGCAGATATCAATGTTTTGGACACCTATACCATATTTGTAGCACCTACCTAACAATGACTGGGCGTCTTTATAACCAGGAATCAACAATGATTCGTCGTTGATTTTTTGGTTCATAGGATTTGCTGCAAGTGTTAGGTATCTAATGGCTTTGTTGTTATCTTGTGGTACATCTTTGCCAAACAAGAGTCTAGCGCCCAATTCGTATTGTGCACGTGGGAAACCATTTTTTGCAGATTTTGCTAAATATATGTTGGCCTTCATTGTATTGTTGGCAACATTATTTTTATCTTCTACTCCACGATTTAAGCGATAGTTTTGGCTGAGGTAATATTGTGCTACTGCACATGCAGACTTAGAGCCTCGGTAGATAGATTTGTAATCAGATACCTCTTTAAATAATTGGTTGGCCATATTGTAGTCTCGTTTGACACCATTACCAAATTGATAACATTTTGCTAACCAAAACTTAGCCTCTTTTTCTCCCCCAAGTGCCGCCTTTTTAAAGCATTCAAAAGCCTTATCATAGTCGGATGCGTGGCCTCCAAAACCTATGTAATAATTAAGTCCGTTTTGCAATATAATATTTGCAACTTTTTTTTGAGTTTTTGACATATACTTTTATCCCCCTTGTTGTCTCATCGTTATGAGTTTAACACGGCTTGTTAACCGTGTCAAGGGGGTTGAAAAAAATAAATTAAGAAAATTTTCAACTTATCCAAAACATGTTACAAAACAAAAAAATAATCGCAAAATTGGTACACAAGTTTTTTACTTTGGTTCGGCAAAATAACAAATAAATCTAGAGAGTTTGGTGTTTTTGGGTAAGCAATGCATCTATTTATTCTAATGCATTTTTGTTCCGCTAGTTTGGTAGTATTTTGGATTATTTTTTATTTATCGCTTGTACAGAGTCGGTCCTTAACCTAGGTGTGCTAAATAAAACAATCTAACTACGAAGTTAGATTGTTTTTAGTTTGTTAGTTTTTAATCATTAGCAAATACATTATCTTGTATATTCTCAAAATTATCTAAAAATCTCATCTAGATAGGGGGTTACATCATCTGCGTAAATTTTACTAGATGCTATCACTTCGGGCTCAAGGTCTTTACCTCTAGCAATTGATGTATTACATGCACGTAAGCAGTCTAGGTCATTTTGCCCGTTGCCAAAATAGACAACGTCCTTGAGTTTTTTGGTGTAACCATTATGTGCTCGCATGTGTTTGACAATGTATTTTAGTGCTTTTAGTTTGCTACCAGCAGAAATCGAGATATGGCTTTGATTAAAATAATAATAATATCCAGCACTTGATACAATCGGCTCAATGGCATCAAAAATTTTACGCAAGTCTTTTAGGCTAAAGATTAGCAGTTCGTGTACTGGCTCTAGATTTTTTATTGCTGAAGTGTAGTCTTGGTCGTCAAACTCCATTTCGTTTTTGTCCATATTTATGTGGTCCAATTTGGCTTTGACTGCTTGCAGTATTTTGTCTGTGGTGATGTGCAAAAACACCTCTCTAGTTTGGTGCATGGTTAGGAAAAAACTCTTTGGGTCAATTTGGATAGATGCATTCATAATATCTACTAAAGTTTGTTTTTTAATGTGTTTTTCATAGATAAGTTGGTCGTTTTTGTCGTAGATGAGTGAGCCACCAAGTATTGCAGAATACGACCTAGTAGGTAGATTTTGTTGTGCTAGATTATTCAAGTTTTTTCGCATGCGTTGAATAGTGCTAAGAGTATTGCCGGTGGCAAATATTACGGCGCAGTTGTGTATACGTTTGTCCAAAAACACACTCTGTACGCCTGGTTGAATGTTGCTGTGGTTGTCAGCGAGCGTAATATCTACATCAAATGCCAATATTTTATTCATTATCTTACTCCTACTCTTATTGTAATTCTAAGTATTATGTTTTTTTGGTAGATTGTCAATCATTTTTGTTTTTGTTTTGTATACTTTTTATCTTCAACTACATATTATTAAGATTATGTAAAATATATAGTTTACAAAAATTTAAGATATATTCAATATGTTGTTAAAAATAAGTTGACATATCAATTAATTTATTGTATCATTCCAACACGTTAGATTAGAATATAACATTTAAAAGGAATATTTAATGGTCAAATTATTCAAATATTTAACCACCAAAAAGTGGCTTTTTATGCTTTTGACTGCTGGCTTTGTTGTGGTGTCGGTTTGGTTGGACCTCAAATTACCATCATACATGACAGAGATAACCGAAAAACTTTATGCTGGTAGTTCGTGGCAAGACTTAATGGCCCCTGGTGGTATGATGTTGTTGTGTGCGGTGTGCAGTGGATTAGCATCTGTTGTTTCGGCATTTTTGGTTGCACAAGTCGCTGGTGCGTTTGGTGCACGTTTGCGTGAGAATATTTACAAAAAAGTACTCAGTTTTTCGCAAAACGAAATAAACGATTTTTCGACGTCTAGTCTTATCACTCGTACTACCAATGACGTAACCCAAGTACAAAATTTTGTGGTTATGGGACTGGTGGTGTTGGTACGCGCCCCTGTTATGGCAGTTTGGGCTCTAAGTATTATCCTAACTAAAAATTGGCAATGGACCGCTCTGATGGGAGGAGTACTCCTAGCATTACTTATTGTGGTTGTAACTCTTATTGTGGTTGTTTTGCCCAAATACAAACGTGTGCAAAAATTAACAGACAACCTAAATAACGCCACTCGCGAAAACCTTAACGGTATGCGCGTTGTCAGAGCTTTTAATGCAGAAAATTACGAACAAAATAAATTCGAAAAAGCCAACCAAGACATTACTGCCAATAATATGTTTATCAACAAATCTATGGCGTTTATGTTCCCATTTATGTCTCTATTATCTAGTGGGCTTAGTCTAGGTATCTATTGGATAGGCGCTTATATTATTGACTCAGCAGATATTACCACCAAAGCGTCACTCTTTGGTGACATGATAGTCTTTATGTCATATGCAATGCAAGTAATCATGTCGTTTATCTTGCTCATTGTTGTCTTTATTATGTTACCAAGGGCATTGGTGGCTAGCAAACGTATTGAGCAAGTCTTGGGCACGCAACCTAGCATTAGTAGTGGCAAAGGTGCCGAAGGTAAGACACAAGGCACACTAGAGTTTAGACACGTATCATTCCGTTATCCAAACGCCGAAGAATCTATCCTCAATGATGTTAACGTTACTTTACAGCGTGGGCAGACGCTAGCAGTCATCGGCTCTACTGGTTGTGGCAAGTCGACCATTGTCAACCTTATCCCACGCTTGTATGACGTAACAGACGGGGAAGTGTTGGTAGACGGTGTAAACGTCAAAGACTATACCTTAACAGAATTGAATAACAAAGTAGCCTACGTATCGCAAAAACCTATTTTGTTTAGTGGTACTATTAGGCAAAATCTTGCCTACGGAGACAGTAATGGTGATGAGTCAGATGAGAGTTTGTACCATGCTCTAGATATTGCTCAAGCAACCGAGTTTGTTAGCACCTTGCCAGACGGGTTAGATAGTACTCTCACGCAAGGTGGTAGCAACCTTTCTGGCGGTCAAAAGCAAAGATTGTCTATTGCTCGTGCAATTGCGCGCAAACCCGAGATAATTATTTTTGACGACAGTTTTTCTGCATTGGACTACAAGACGGATAAGAACTTGCGCACAGCCCTAAAACAAAACCTAAAGGACACTACTTGTGTTATTGTCGCGCAACGTATCAGCACTATCAAAGATGCTGACAAGATTTTGGTTCTAGATGATGGCAAAGTGGTGGGGTGTGGCAACCACAAAAACTTAATGAAGTCTTGTGCTGTCTATCGTGAAATCGCATTATCACAACTTTCGAAGGAGGAATTGGCATAATGACAAAAACAAGAACAGCAAAAGCATTGAGTGTCAACAAGGCGAAGAAACCCAAAAATTCGCTTGCTCCCCTAACTAAGTTGTTAAAATATGGGCACAAATATCTCGTACCATTCATAATTTCTATGGTGCTTGCGGGATTTGGGGCAGTGTGTACCTTGGTAGGGCCTAACAAACTAGGAGATTTAGCTAACACCATTTCCCAAGGATTGATGCATGGCAGTATGGATTTTGACACCATTGCTAGCATTGCAATCTTTTTGCTAGTCATCTATGCACTTTCGGCTATTTTTAATTATGTCGAAGGCATCATAATGGCAGACGTTACCCAAAAAGTGAGTAAAAATCTACGAAGAGATATCTCTCTAAAAATTAATAGGCTACCACAAAAATATATAGACAAAAAAGGCACTGGTGACCTAACTAGTCGTGTAACCAACGACGTTGACCTCATCGCTCAAGCACTAAACAACAGTTTTTCAACAATCGTAAACTCTGTCACGTTGCTAATAGGTTGTGTAATTATGATGTTTGTTACCAATTGGATTTTGGCATTATCGGCTATAGTGGCGTCACTGTTGGGTATGGGACTAATGAGTTTAATTATATCCAAATCTCAAAAGTACTTTGTCAATCAACAACGTCAACTTGGCAAGATTAATAGTCAAATCGAAGAAGATTACAATGCACACTTGTTGGTTAGCACAAACAATGGATTTAAAGATTCATTCACTGCATTTAATAAAGAAAACAAAAAGCTTTATGAAAGTGCATGGAAATCGCAATTTTTGTCAGGTCTAATGCAACCACTTATGTCATTTGTGGGCAACTTGGGTTTTGTGGTTGTGTGTGTTGTAGGCGCAATATTATGTAGTAACGATATTATTGAAATAGGTGTAATTGTATCATTTATGGTGTACATTAGGTTGTTTAGTCAACCTTTGGGTGAATTGGCACAAGCAATGACGAGTATGCAATCTGCGTCTGCCGCTAGTGAGCGAGTGTTTGAGGTGTTGGACGCCGAAGAAATGCAAGATGAAACTCAAAAGAACAAAGTTTTGGATGCCAACACCGTCAAAGGTAGTGTCGTATTTAATCACGTAAACTTTGGATACGAACCAGGTAAACCGATTATCAAAGACTTTTGCCTAAATGTCAAAGCGGGACAAAAAGTGGCGATTGTAGGCCCAACTGGAGCAGGCAAAACAACGCTTGTCAACTTGCTCATGCGCTTTTATGAAGTGGACAGTGGGGATATATTGGTCGACGGTGTATCCGTACACGATTTAACACGAGAGCAGGTTCACAATCTATTTGGTATGGTATTACAAGATACTTGGTTGTTTGAAGGGACAATCAAGCAAAACTTGGCTTACAACAAAACTGACGTCACTAATGAACAGATTGTGAATGCATGCAAGTTGGCGGGCATAGACCACTTTATACGTACGTTACCAAACGGCTATGACACATACCTGACCGACCAACTAACTATTTCCGCAGGACAAAAACAATTACTCACTATCGCTCGTGCAATGATTCAGTCTAGCCCAATGCTAATCTTGGATGAAGCCACCAGCAGTGTGGACACTCGGACTGAGCAAACAATACAACAAGCGATGGACAATTTGACTAAAGGACGCACAAGTTTTATTATTGCACACAGATTATCTACAATCAAAAATGCTGATGTCATTTTGGTTATGCAACATGGAGATATAGTCGAACAAGGTAATCATGATGAGCTTATGCAAAAGAACGGCGTTTACTCGAGCCTCTATAACAGCCAATTTACCAAAGCAGGCTCGGTTGTCGAAGAATAGAGCATAAATTGAGATAGGTATTCATTCATAATTTCCAAATCTGTTGCGCCATCTTTGACCATTTCAGTTAGTTTTATCAAATCACTTCTTGGACCGCTCCTACCACTCAATTTTTTCCAAATTTCCAAATCTTGAATATGTGTTTTTATGCAAGAGTCATCATATTGGCCTTTTTCTGTTTCAAGAGATTTTTTGTTTATGTGAAGACAGTATTCATAGCATTTTTTTGTTTGTGCCTCGTTGCTTTTCAATATCTTCATATGGAATGAGATTTTTTAGGGTAGAGAACCTAATAACACTGCTGTTTTGAATGACAATATGGCAATGAATATTTGAAGAATCTTTGTCATGCGAGGCAAACAAAATATTGTCATATTTTTTTGCAAGTTTGGAATATAATGTATCAAAACAAGCACACGAAAAAAAGACAAAATTATGCAAGTACGGTGAGAATTTTGACTTATTTTGGTATTAATAAATTGACATTTTAAAATTTGATGTTATAATTGCTAGTAATGGTGAAGAAAAATACATCTCTAATAATAATTATTTATTTCTCAATCATAAGTGTTGCAAGTTTAGGTTTGGTCATTTATTTATTGACCACTAAGCCACTTTCAGCTAACAATATTTTTAATTCTTGTGAACTTTCAATACTAGAATTAAAAGCAGAAACAGAAGGTGTGGGAATAAGTTATGGCACCGCCGAACTGATTTCATCAGATGGCACCATGATAACTAATGCACATGTTGTTACCTATACTCGACTTAGTGAAAAATACATATTCGAAAACATCTCTGCGAGGTTTGTGGATGAAGAAAATTTTAGAGAAGTAGAGTTAATAAAATATGATATTGACCTAGATATTGCGGTTTTAAAACTTGCAACAATTGATAGAAAAATTATTCCAATAAAAATAGGTGATAGTAGTAAATTAGTATATGGTGATGATGTATATGCTATTGGTAATCTAAGCAACTACGGATTATCTATAAACAAAGGCATTATATCAATTCCAAGTGTTAATGTTACGTATAATGGGGGCACTCGAAATGTTATTCAATGCGACCTAACCATTTCAGATGGGAATAGCGGTGGAGCATTGATAAATAGTAAAGGCAAACTTGTTGGACTTACTACTTTTAGACTAAAAGACCAATCCAACAATATAATTTATGGTATTTCTTATTGTATTCCAATCAATACAGTAATGGCATATATTGAAAACAATTAAGGAGTAAAAATATGCTTAAAATCAAAAAGAAAAGTTTTATTTTTATTTCACTTCTTTTAGCTATTACATGTGTATTAACATGTGTTTTTTGTAGTTTCATTAATTCTAAACAAGTAACCCCAATTACGAACACTGTTAGAACAATTGAAATCAACCAAAGTAAGGTTGATTATCAAAGTATTTTTAATGAATTTGAAGAAGCAAAATTAGGAACTTGTAGAACACTAACAACCTTTGAAGGAACGAAATCATTTTCTCTTGAAGATTTTTCAGAACTTGACAACTTATCTGAAAGCAACCTTGCAGATTGTGAAAACATGAAAGTTACCTACCATTTTAGTTACGATTCAGAAGAAAATATTGTCACAGTGTCGGCAATCACTAAAAATGAAGGGAATATTATTGAAGTAGAAGAAATTCAGGGCGTAGCATTCATAAATGAGAAAGGGAATATCGATGCAGTTATGAATATTGATGGGGAAGGATTACTCCTTAGTGAAATGCAGGATATAGGAATAATCCAAAATTGTGGGTGGTTTAAAAATCTATTCAAAAAAATTGTAAAAGTAGTTGCGATTACTGCTGCAGTTGTGGCAGTTGCATCAGTTGTAATTGCAACAGTTGGTGCAACAGCGCCGGCAGTTGTTGCTGTAGGTGCTGGAGTTGTTGCAGGAACCGCAACTACTACATTAACTTCGACGTGTTTAACTGTTGCAATGGTCACAGCAGGGATATCTTTAGCGGCCACTACCATAGCATCTATAGATTTTGAGGGTGTAAAATATGAATTAAAAGAATTTTCTAAAGTTGCGAAAGAACTAATAAAAGGTTTTTATTACTTGGCAATTGGTGATAAAAGTGGTATGATGTTAGTATCTCCAATTAGGATACCTACAGTTGTACTTGCTGCAACAGCAATGAAATCTGGATTAAGTGTTTATTCTCCTGACCAAT
The DNA here is from genome assembly GCA_900321185.1 of uncultured Eubacteriales bacterium. GTDB lineage: Bacteria > Bacillota > Clostridia > Christensenellales > UBA1242 > RUG666. The sequence continues at coordinate 1,311 of ONVD01000022.1, read as the reverse complement.
TAGAGGCTTACATTGTTGCACAAATGGCAGGTAACGGAATGGCACCGGTTTTGGACCCGGCTCATCAAAACGGTTATTTAGCTCACTACCACGCATATGGAAGACCTAAACCATCTTCTCATGCGTTCTATGGCATTCCGACCAAAAAAGGTTGTTATTAAAAGGGATTTTGAATATGAAGATAAATTTTAAAAAAGTAAATGATTTATTAATATCAAAATATAAAGCAAAGATTATAACAAAACAACAATTTAAAAACGCCGTCTATGGCCTTGGTAGAGAAGATATAGATGATAGTATATCTACACTTTCTGAAGGATTAATCACCAGTGAAAATGTAGTACTTTATTTGATAAATGATGCAACAGTACTCAATGAAAATTGTAAATGTGTTGACCCACAAATGTATTCATTAGGAGAGATAACGCCATTACCTTTATCAGGATTTATGCCTTATATTCTTTTCATCGCAGAATTGTCAAAAGACAAATCGGAAATGATAAACTATGCCAAATGGGGATCATTTGCTGATAACATTTATGATGAATTATATACCTTAAAAAAACAACAAGAAAATATGCTATCAAAATAAGGCATATAAATTTATTTTATTTGTAGAAAAATAGATTTCAATATTTGGGATCTATTTTTTTAAGTTTTTGCCATTGCCAGTGCTTGATATTCGTTCTTAAAAACGCAAAGTGTTATTATAAAGGGGCAAAAGAAGTTTGCCATTCATTGAAACGGCTTTTGGCTTGACTTTGGACTTGTCAAAGTTGTAAACTGCTGATATTTTGCACAAAAAGGCATCATAAGTTTGTGGCTCAGTGTTTTGAGTATTTGTATATTGTTTGTCTAGTGGAATGTTGGATATTATATAAACTTTTGTAAATAGAGTGGTTTTGTTGCTATATCTGCAAGGCAATTGAAGTGGATAGCCATCCAAAAAGGTTAGCGTTTGAGAAATTGGAAATGAAGGACGAAATTCGTCAAAAATTATAACATTTTGACCAGAATAGCCATCAAAAGAGCCTGAACCATAACTTGTCACTTGGTAAATATTGGCATACCCATACTTGTCCATACCATATTTTGTTTTGCCAATTCTTGTTGAACCATATATGTAAACAATCTTGAATTTGCGAAATATGTTTCCTATAGTAATATTGATAAAAAATAATTTTTTAACTGACTGTAAGTTTTGCAATGTGCAAAAGTTTTAAAGTCAGTTTTTTTGTATTTTTAAAAAATTTAGATTTTTTATTATTAATCGTCTCTTTTTGCTTGACAGTAGGGGGGGGGGGCGGTGTT
>ONVD01000001.1 GCA_900321185.1 uncultured Eubacteriales bacterium | reverse complement strand
TGCAGGTATTGCCCTATATACTAAATTAACGAATTGTGGAGTAACTGGCAAGATAACCATAGAAGCGGGCTACACAATAGGTGGTTTTGTTGGGCAAACAAGTCTTGGGCATAATAAGAATAATTATGAGTCAAAATCAAAAACAAAATTAGATCATTGTTATATGCACGACATAACTGATGGCAGTAAAATTACATCTAACAAAACTAATCCTAATGCTAACAACCCATCATGCATGTCTTATTACGAGGGAAGTGGTGATTGGATAAATGCTATAGCAACACTAGTAAACTCAGGTGCTCAAGATAATGATCAGCGTAACCTTGGTAAAGTAGTTGGACATTCACCAGGTGGTCTTAACAAAACGGATTGCGACTTTAGTGGTGCCTCTGCAATTAAAACATCGAACGGTTAATGCTTTATTTCAAAACAAACTTATCCAAAAACTTTAATTGCATGCGATGTTGTGCATTGGCGCAAGCGGTGGATATAGCATGGCAGAGATTGTGGGCAAGTGTATCGGTAAGGCTGAGTTGTGAATGTAGGTTGCGCTTGGCGTGACTAAGATATGTAGTGACCCCGTAGACATACAAGTCAGCAAAGATAGAGACATTTTGGTTTAGACCTACATAACTATCTGTGATGACTAAGTCACCTACAGTGGTTGGGTCTAGCGTGGACATTGCATCTATGACCAACACAAAGCTATGTGAGTGTACTAGGTTGATAACTTGCATTGTGGCACTTATGTTGCGAGCATCCACATTGCTAAGACTTGAGCCATAGACCCATATTGGCAATCTCAAGTCTAATAGCATATCTCCTACGATTGCTCCAAAACTGTCGCCATACATTTTGCTGGTGCCAACACACACGCATACAATGTCAATATGTCGTGAAAGCGCAACACAAAACGCACGTTCGAGCACTTGCGTAAAATCTTTCAAATCTGTACTAAGTCCGAACGTTCGAAATAATTCTTTCATGACTCCTCCTTAAAAACAAGATATATTCTGACAAGAGTATATCTTGTTTTTTTATTAATAAGTTGATCTGTTTATGGTAATAGTTTGATAGCTTATTTTTTATTAAATATCTAATGATTTTGTTGCTTGCCTACAATTTTGTAAACAAATAGATTATATACAATTTCCGTTCAACGCTAAGAGGGTAAACAAAACAAGTGTAGATATTTGTTTTTTTGACAATAAATGCGTTTTTATAAAAGAGTGGACAAAAGGTAATACCTCAAAATTGTATTATTTTTGTTTGAGTTTATATTCGTTTTATGGTATATTTAGGTAGATGGTGGGTATTTTGTTGGTTGTATATTATATACATATACATACACACTTTGACTAATACCGTGTAGCGTATGACTGTTTAACTATTTTGTGTAAAAGGAGAGATGACGCCATGGCTTGGGTAGATGTTGTTGTTTTGGTGATTTTACTTCTTTATGCTGTTGTAGGTTGCGCTAGAGGATTCTTAAAAACTTTGCTAAGTTTTTTTGGCACGCTAGTAACTTTGGTTGTATCTATATTGCTAGCTAAATATGCCAGTGGTTGGTTTGAGAGTTGGTTTGGATTGAATAGTGCATTGACTAATTGGTTGTATCCTACCGTGCAGTCTGAGTGTGAGGATGGTAACATCTCTGGCATGTTGTTAATTTTTGCAAAAATTTTGATAAGTAAGACGTACAATATAAACGACCCAGATGTGGTAAAATCTGAAGAGTTTATGCAAGCGTTTGCTGATAGTTTGGGAGGACTGGTAGGTACAATAGTCACGGTCATCATTTTGTTTGTGATTATTCGCATATTGTTGTTTATCCTATCTAGATTGTTTGACAAAATTACACGTTCCAAAGTTTTTGGCAGTGTAGACAAAGTGTTGGGTTTTGTGCTTGGGATTCTTAAAGGTGGATTGGGCATATTTGTGGTATTTGGCGTGATTTATCTATTATCTCCTGTCATTACACCTTTAGGCGACCTTGTGACAAGTCTTGCGGACACCAACCCTGTTTCGTACCAAATTTATTTGTGGGCTACACAACTTTTGGATGAAGTGTTCATACCTTGGTTTAGTGGTGGTAGTTAGAGTATGCAAAACGCCGTGCAAAAGTAAAAAACATTTAGCATAATTAATATAAAAAATGTTTTTTGTAATTTTTTACGTTCCTAAGATTTATTTTATGTTAGTATTGGCAAAATTTTGTTGAGATACTCTTGTAGGTTTTTATTTAAAAACTTGATTGGTTTTAGTATTGTAAATTTGAATGTTTGTGGTCAACGGTATAAAAGTTTATGCAAATGACTCAATAATCTTAATATGCTTTATTAAATGTCTATTTTGTTGACGATTTGAGTATTTTTTTGAGTTTGTGCAATTTTATATATTTTAGTAAATATTTTATATTAAAAAACGAGATACTGATACCCAAAACGTAACCAATCACACAAAACGCCCTTAGTTCGCCAAAATTAAAAAAGTAAGTTAGCAGGCCAAATAGTGCGACGTACAAAATTACTTGTATACATAAAACTATATGATAAACAATATTGTTAAAAATTTGCATTTTTGTTAATTTGGATTTTATTGTATTTTTGGCTTTTGAGGTTAGATGAGAGATAAGGGTTGTTTTGTCTTGTATTGGGTGAAGTTTTGCCAAAAATATACTAGACACATAGACAAGTACACCTACAATGAGCCCAGCATACAAAAATACCAAAAACACATTACCTTGATTGATGGTAGTAAAGAGCAACTATTTGAAAATCCTTTTTAAAATATTTTGTTTTTTGTCAATATATTTTAGGTTATCTAGTTCGCCAGATATTTCTACCAACCCCGCTACTACGTCTAGTTTTTCGACATGTAGGTTGTTGCCTAGCAAAGTTAATGTTTTGCCATTTGTGATTACAGCGATTTGTGTAGGGTTGACATTTTCCACTTTGTCTACGCCACTAACTGATATTTTTTTGCGATTTTCTATAATTATTTTGTGTTCTTTTTGGGGTGTGGTTTTATTATCCATTTGTGACTCCTTTTTAATATATTTATGCCTCAAAAATTCGGTTTAGAATGTGTAGTTAATTTAGTCAAAAGTATTTACTTTTTGGAGAGTTTGTGTTATACTGATTTAGCATTAATTGAGGAGGCTATATTACAATGGTGTACAGCAATATTAACAATGATAAACTTAAGGATTATGTGGATGTTTTGTCAATGCAAGGTTTTAAGTATGACAAAAAGTCAAATGTCTTTGTACGTAAAGAAACATTTTATTTTGTCGGCAAAGGTGATGACGCAAAACGCATAGCAGTAAAGATAAATGACAAACCTCTGTGCCATATGAGGGCAGACAAAGATTATGATGAGGCACGCTCGCACACAAACGTTGCCATGCTTGAGGCGAATTACAAAGGTAACACTGCAAAGGTAGTTAATGA
>ONVD01000020.1 GCA_900321185.1 uncultured Eubacteriales bacterium | reverse complement strand
CTGAAACGTCAAACTATCCACTTTACCCGAACCCAGATAACCATATAAGTGTACGGTATTACCCTTACCCTCTGCCACATCGTCGTCGCTGCTCGCATCAGCATTATTCTCGTCGGAGGCGTCGGCGGTATCACTAGTATCACTCGTCTCTGTGGTGCTATCTGCATCTACGATAGTATCATCGGATAGCAAAGACGAATTAGTTAGGTCTTGTGGCAACGAATCTGTACTGTCACTACTAGCAGTCTGTGTCTCGTCGGTGATAGATGACTGACCGCGCGTACCTATCTTGTCTATATATACAAAAAATATGCTACCAAAAAATGCAACAAGCGTAAGAGATAGCCACAGAGCTCTAAACACGCCAAATTGTGCAGATTTTCGCATAAAATGCCTCCCTGATGTGTTGCAACAAAACACAAAATAAAAATAATTTTAGATAGTCACAGTATACTAAATAACTGCGTAAAAGTATAGCAAAAATTGGTGTTTTTTAAAAAATTTTGGTGTTTAATGTTAGTATGCAAAAAAACACTGTTTTTATGACAAAAACAGTGCGAAAAAAACAAATAAAACATTGAATATATTAACTAATTAATATAACAAAAAGACACGCTAATTGTTATATTTGTAGATAACCTCACAGTATTGAGATTAACTATATTGGATGTATTAGTTAGTATGCTAATACAAAAAACTTCAATCAAATAAAAAAACAAAGACGCCTGTTGTGGAGCATCCTTGCTTTTTTGGGTAGTCTAGTCTGTAAGCCGAGTTTTGTCTAGGATGGTCATCTATCTAGACACACTGTCGCCAGTGTGTTCAAGCGATGTATATCGGGAACGAGTGGGCAACTCTATGTTGTTCCCTTATCTTGCACAAGGTGGGGTTTACACAGTCACACTTGGTCTCCCAAATGCCGGTGGGCTCTTGACTCACCTTTCCACCCTTACCACTTGTATAGATTTTGTGAAAAAATAGGAGGTAAGATATAATTATAAAAATTATAAAAACACAAAAATAGACAATTAAGTGGCGGTTTATTTCTGTTGCACTATCCTTGGAGTCGCCTCCACAAGACGTTATCTTGCACCTTGCCCTACTGTGCTCGGACTTTCCTAACGCATTACTGCATTCGACCATCTAACTAGCTACATGCGTATTATATCATAATGAGACATATTTGTAAATACACATTTTAAAAAAAAATGAAAATTTTTGAAAACTTGTAACCATAACCCCTAAAGATTAACTAAGGTACAGGCTTTTGTCGCCTAATTTTTTGCGAATTTTTAAAATAGCTTTTTTCTCTATACGGGATATATACGAACGTGAAATACCTAGTTTTTTGGCTACTTCGCGCTGAGTATAAGCCACACGCCCACCTATACCATAACGCAAAACCAAAATCTCGTACTCCCGAGATGAGAGACTGTCTTTGATTAGTTTTAACAAACTTTCGGTCAAGATGTTGCTGTCTATTTGGTCGATTAAGTCAACATTTTCGCCCAATACGTCACCAAGCACCACTTCGTTACCGTCCTTTTCGGTACCTAGTTTTTCTTCGAGGGACACTACATTCTGTTGCTTTTTGGTAGTGCGAAAGAGCATTAAGATTTCGTTTTCTATACAACGGGCTGCGTAAGTAGAGAGTTGAGTGCCTTTATCTAACGAGTATGTTTCTATTGCTTTGATTAATCCAATTGCTCCAACTGAGATTAAGTCATCTGCATCTTTGCTCGAATTACTATATTTTTTTACTATATGGGCAACGAGTCTAAGGTTGTGGCTAACAAGTACAGTTTTGGCGTTCTGGTCACCATTTTTGTAAGCAACAAAGTATTTGCGTTCTTCTTCGGGTGTGAGAGTATTGGGAAAAGATGATGTTGAGTCAACATATGCGCTAAACAACATAATTTTGTTCATAAAAGTAATAAAACTCTCGATTATCATACAACCTCCATAAAGTATAGATTAATATATGACAATTAGAGAGTTTTTTTGCCAAAAACTTCTTAACATTTAATTAGGTTTTGGCTCGTCTTGAATGTATGTTCCGCACAATGGTTTGTCGTGGTCATTGATGATAGTGATGCCATTTGCCGAGCACTTGCATTGATGATTAAACAAACAACTTGTTTTGTCGCAATGTAGGTTTACTTTTAGAATATGCCTAGAATTGGCAAACTCGGGTGCAGATTCGAACATAAGGCTACCAAAGTCCTTATACTCTCCGCACTTAACAAAACTGTTGCAATTGGCACACGGACTAATGCCCACAAACTTTGCACGGCACGTTTGTCCATTGTTGTGTCTACAACTTGTCTTTCGACAACGTATATCCATCGTTACCTCCTAACAATAATTATTAGCAAATTATATGCATATATTCATTGACAAAATCAAAATTTACACTTAAAATTAACTAAAAGGAGTAAAGCACTATGGAAGTAATTTTATTAGCGGACGTAAAAGGCACTGGTAAAAAAGGGCAAATCGTCAAAGTAGCAGATGGATTTGGACGTAACTTTTTGTTAAAGAAGGGCTTGGCACAAGTGGCAAATAGCACGAACAAGAATATTCATAACCAAGCGGAAGTAGCCAAAGCATACCACAAAGCCGAAGAGCGTAAAGCGTTTAGCGCAGACGCACAAACACTAAAAGGTCAAACCGTGACAATCTCTGCCAAAGTCGGCGAAAATGGTAAGTTGTTTGGGGCTGTCACATCTCAAGAAATTGCCGATACCATACAACAAAAATTTGGTGTAACTATCGACAAAAAGAAAATATTGGTGCCTAACATAAAGATGATAGGGGCATATGATGCAAAGATTAGATTTGCCGAAGGGATTGAAACAAAACTAAAGGTAGACATTCAACCTAAATAATAAAAAGAGGCTAACATATCTATGTTAGACTTTTTTGTTATTTGTTTTTTAATGTTAGAATAGAGTTGACTTTTTGGAAATTAATATAATCTTTTTGGTATTGGTTAGTGCCAAAGACGATTACAAAACTATGTTGTATTTAATTACTTAATTCTTCCAGCACTACCGAGCCATCCAACCACGAAGTGATATAACTAGTGAGATTTTTGCCCGAGGCACGTTCAAACGACTGTATTAAGTCTTTTGGCGTTGCGTTTGTAAAAGCATTGTCGGCATAATATCTAGCGATGCACTTCTCTATCTTATTTTGTCCTATTAATTCGGCAAGACTGTCAAACATCAGCACTCCCTTAGTGTAGGTCATATAGATATACTCCGCTTCGGTCTTGTAGTCATAAATTGTGCGGTTCATACTTGTGTCCATATCACCATACACTTCGCGATACATATCACAATATAATAGGTACGCTGACAATGCACTCCCCAGTACACTAGATGTTGTTAGTTCGTAACCGTCGTTTTTGTCATAAAAACGGGCGGTTATATATTCTACCAATGCCTCATCCAACCACGGATAAGTGCCTTCGTCATTACCTACCACTCCATAAAACCACTGATGCGCTATTTCGTGAATAATGGTGTTTTTGTACTGACTATCCACGTCTATTTCGTCCGAGATAAGCACAAGGTTGGGGTACTCCATTCCTCCTTGTAAAAAATTAGATTTGCAAACGTTTAGGACTGTGTAAGGATAGATACCAACCATACTGTTAAATGTATTTAGGGCATCCACAGCAACATTTAGGTTAACTTGAGGCTCATCTTCGTCATAATAATAGTAGTTTACTGTTACGTTACCCACAACGGTGCTAACAGTGGAATATTGGTTGGACAAAACAAAAGCGAAATCTCTAACTGCTCTTGCAACTGCTGTACAAGTATCTATCTTGGTTGTTTCGTCACAAGCGATTGTCTGATTGCCCGTACTTACCAACGTGTAACCGTGCGGATATTGAATCGTCACATCATAGTTTGACATTTCCGAATAGAATGGGTCACCATTAGGGTTATAACCACGCATTACCCACTCACCATCTTCAAACTCACACAAGATAGGATAAAAATTGCCACAGTTGATAGTATGTTCTCCATAACCATATCTATGATTTGCATTAGGTAAAAGTGACACAAAATCTATATCCAACCTACATTGTGCACCTTCATCTAATGGTTGTGACAATGAAACAACCAAAATATTTTTGTCTATACCACCTATTTCAAATCCACAAGTACTGTCATTGTATGTTACGCCATTTATTGTTATATTACCTTCACTAAAACCATTTGGATAGGCTTTTTCAAACTGCATAGCACTAACGGCCTTTGTAGTAGTGGCTTCCCCTCTAAATGCATTTGGGTAAAGATGCAAACAAATTGTTTCCAATCTTGCCCCAGTGGTATTTTTGAAAGTCAAGCTTTCATGTCCTGAGATAGTATGCTGTGTGGTATCCACTGTTGCATTTATAGTATAAGTGTTTAGGTCTTGACTGACACGTTGAATATCGTCAATTGTGCCACAACCAGCAAACAAAAGTAGACACACACCAATACTTAGACAAATTGTCAAAAATTTTTTCATACATGCCCCCAAAAATGTTCTATTTATACCTTATGACTTGTAAAAATTTTTTAGTACAAAAAGTTTGGAGTATCTAGACAAAAATGCGTTCTCTTTTTAGTAGAGTCAAAGTTTGCCAAAAACTGTTGTTTTTGTACCAAAAATCTGCTATATTTAGACAAAAAGGAGTGCGACATTATGGCTTTTTGTAAATTTAGCAGTGAATACGTTTCCAAAACTTACACGATTGTAGACAACATTTTTTTTACTAGGTATTTACCCAGCACTCCACCAAAAGTGGCGACAATATATCTATATGGACTGTATCTATGCAACAACAACGCCCAAGACTTGAACGGCGCAACTTTGTCTACATTTGCATCATCTCTTGGTTATACCGAAGAAGAAGTGCTAGATGCTTTTCGCTATTGGGAAGAGCAAGGACTAGTGCGTATTGTCAACACAAACCCCTTGGAGATACAGTATTTGCCAATCCGTGGCGTCAACCTATCTAACAAAAAATATAGCAAAGACAAATATTATGAGTTTAACATTCAGGCTCAAAACATACTTTCGGGCAGACAGATTACTCCCAACGAGTACGAAGAATATTACGCCCTTATGGAGGGGTTTTCATTGCCAGATGGTAGAAAGTTTAGCCCCGAGGCACTACTTATGATTATCCGCTATTGTGCAGAGTTTAAGGGCAACAACATAGGTTACCGCTACATCCTAACCGTAGCACAAAACTGGGCAAAAGAGGGCGTGATTAGTACCGAAAATATTGAGAAAAAACTCTCAGATTACTATGACGCCAACAAAACAATTCTCAAAATCTTGTCCACACTTGGTTCCAACAAAAAATCTAGCATTGACGAGCACGAAATGTATATGCGTTGGGTACAAGATTATGGGTTTACGGACGACTGTATACTGTACGTCGCTGGAACAATCAAAAAAGGTGGATTTGAGCGACTAGACAAAATTTTGCGTTCATACTACGAAATGCATTTATTTAGTGAAAAAGAAATCAAAGAGTACGAGACAAACAAAGAGCAACTTTATACTCTCACACGCAACATTAACAAACTGATTGGCGTATATTATGACGACGTTGACAACGAGATTCAAACATATATTACTCCATGGCTAAACAAAGGTTATTCAGGTGAATGTTTGTTGGCAATCAGCAATTATTGTTATCTAAAAGACAAGCGAACGTTGTCTACCCTAAATGACTTTATCAATAAACTTTACAACCAAGGCATAGTTAGCCTTGATGCATTCAAACAATATCTGGGCAATCAAGATAAGTTAGATAACGAAATTCGCAACATATTGGATAACATTGGTCTAAAGCGCAACGTTAATGCGCAAGACCGAGACCTTTACAGACGTTGGGTGGTCGCGTGGAATATGCCTAGTGACGTAATTAAATACGCTGGGTCTCTTTCTGCTGACAAGACTGCTCCTATTGCGTATATGAGCAAGATATTGTCTACTTGGCACAACCAAAACATACATACCCTAGCCCAAGCCAAAGAATATGCAATCAAAGACACAACTACCGCCAAAAAAAATAACGTGCTCAAGCAACAAGAATACACCGACGAAGACTTTGACAGCATCTTTGATGCATTTAAAGAGATAGAGATTTAAGGAGTCAAAAAGATGAACAGAAGTGAGATTTTTAACGCAGAAAAAAACAAACTACAACAAAAACGTCTTAATGCACAGATACAGGCTCAAAACATCAAACAATCTTTGCTAAAACACAAAGATTATCAACAATTGGAGTTGGATAGTCGTAAACTAATGGTTGCAATTACTAAGTTAGACCCAAACTCTAGTGAGGCAAAAAATCTTAGGACACAATATACAAAAATAGAACAAGACAAGCAACAGTTATTAAAACAACTCGGCTTTAGCCTTGCCGACCTAGAGCCTCACTATGATTGTACAAAATGCAATGATACTGGTTTTGTAGGCGTAAATGTTATGTGTGACTGCTTAAAAAAGAATATTTTTCAACGCCTCAAATACGAATCGGGCTTAGGTGACTTTAGAGGTCATGATTTTCAAGACTGTGACCAAAAACTTTTGGAACAAAACGAAACATTAAAAAAAGCATTCAAACTTGCACATGAGTATGTAGACAAGTTCCCCAATAATCAATACAAAAACATGGTGTTTGTGGGCAACGTGGGTAAAGGTAAAACATTTTTGTCTGAATGTATTGCAAACGAACTAATCAAAAAAGATTTTTATGTTGTATACATTACATCTTTTGACCTCAACAATATTGTCATTAAGACTATGGACTTATTTGCTGACAACCGTCAAGACTTGTTGTCTCCATTGCTCGAATGTGATTTACTGATTATTGATGACCTTGGCACCGAACCAATTTACAAAAACATGTCCGTCAACAATCTTTACACAATCATCAACCAACGACAACTAAAAAATATGTCAACTATCATTAGCACTAATCTCACTCCTCAAATGATTCGCGACCAATACGGAGATAGATTATTCTCGCGTATTTTTGATAAGCACAACACAATGCCAATCAAATTTGACGGCCAAGACCTACGAATGAGAAAATCATAAATTATGCTATCCTATCTTAAAATTACAGAGTAATTTACAAAAGGACTTTTTGATAAAAGTCCTTTTGTACCTATTGTGACGAATATTTTGAAGAGTAGCAAACCAAAAAACCATTAATTACCTTGATTTTGTTGATTGCAAAATATCAAAACAAAAATTAATGTGTAACAAAAATACAAAATAGCCCTTAATCAACAAATTTTTTTGCTAGACTACATTTATTTTTCTTGAAATAAAAAACCTGATACATTGTATCAAGTTCTTTTGAGATTAGTTAGAATAATTAATCTAACGGATATGATTAAAAACCCAAAAAATATTTTAATATGTATGCATTAGTCATGTAACAGCCTACCGCTATTGTCGTTCTCTTTAATATTGTTATTTGTCGTACTTGGCAAACTTGAGAGCATATATCTGCTGATTGTATCCGCTGTGAAATCTTCACCTTTAAATGTAAGTTTGCCTTGGTCTGAGTGTACAGTATTATAATATGATAGATATTTGTTAATCAATATTTTATCTTCGTCTTGTATACCGTTAGATGCATTAATCAAAAACACTTTGTCCCATTTAACGTCTTGCTGAGTTGTAGTGACAGATTTTAACCATTGGCCAATACCGTATTCTACCGCATCTTGTTGAGATGCTGTTGCATTGTTGATTAAATATTTGCGCCTATTTTGCCCAATATTATCAAGCATATCATGAATAAGTTCTATTTTCTTTTTGGTAGGTAATGAAAACAGATTCTTAGTTATATCTTCTGCATTAAGTTCTTTACCCAAATACATTATCTTATCTGGATGTGTACT
>ONVD01000029.1 GCA_900321185.1 uncultured Eubacteriales bacterium | reverse complement strand
TTTAATGCGTTGTGGGTGTACACCAAAAATCATACAAAGTTTTTTAAACCTTTGATGTGGAATGAACAATTTACTATAAAATGCTTTGTATCTACAAAAACGCCAGTTAGAATGGTGGTAGATACGGCACTTTTGAATAGTAATGGGGAAGTGGCAGTATATTCACGTGTTGAATTGTGTATGATAGATGCTACTACTTATCGTTTGCGTTGCATTGATGATAATATGTTGAATCAAAAGATAGAATGTCAACAATGCTTGTGTAATTGTGATTTTGAAAAACTGAATTTCGAAAAGCCAAATACGGCGTTGGACTCTGTTGTTATTCGTTCTACTAACATAGATTATTGTAATCACACTAACAACGTTGAGTATATTAGATTTTTACTCAACACTTATACAACGGAACAATTGCTTAATCGCCCAATCAAAGAGCTTCAAATTAATTATCTTAGTCAAGTCTTGGAGGGCGAAAAACTAGATATCTTTAAGCAAACAATACAGAACGCAGATTGTTTTGAAATGTCTGTAGACAACAAAGCTTCGGTTAAATGTAAATTTGTATTTTAATTAATTATTTAACTAATATGGTCTAGCGTCATGAAAATATATAAAAAAAGAATCTAACGCAATGTTGTTAGGTTCTTTTTTAGCCGAAGCGAAAATTGTTAAGTAAAAGGCATTCATATGTTACCAAAAGCAGTTTATTATTCTGTGGTTTATATGGTAGTAGTTAAAGCCAGCAATATATCTATTAGATTTTTTGTTAGATAAAAAAATCCAATACTAAAATAGTAACAAGCAATTTTAAGGCTCTTTTTTGTTGTTTTTTAGGCGTACCAGAATATACCATAATATTACCATAAGTTGCAACGGTATGGCTATACATAACAGTATCCAAATGTTTTGCTCAAACGGTATACAGATAGATACAAGAGTTGTCCAAATGAGTATAGATATCAAGATTGCTCGCACAAGTGGATTTCCCCAAATACAGGAGAAGATAAATAATACCAATGTACTGACAGGAATGGCAATAATAAAACACATCCACGCTTGTCCCACCGCTGGAGTCACTAACCTTAGTACTACAAACACAATGGTTGCGATGAGCCATGCTAGTAGTGCCGACATTGCTGAGATTAGTATATGCTTGCGTTTTTGTATCCACTTTTGAATAGGGCGTTTTTTGTGCGTACTAACCATATCATTAAGTGTAATATCAAAAATGTCACACATTTTGACCAAAACCTCGAGGTCAGGGTATGCTTCACCACGTTCCCATTTGGATACAGATTTATCCGAAAAATGTAGCATATCTGCAAGGGCAGACTGAGTTAGTCCAGCCATTTTGCGATATATAGTAATGTTGTTTGCAACAATTTCGTTTAACTTTTTTTGTTCTTCCATAATTTTATTATACAAGTTTTGTATTCAAAAGTAAAGCAATTTATCTCTATTTATACATCACTCTACGATTAGTAGAATGCGAATTTTGTCACTCTACTACTTAAAAATTAAATGTAGAAAACAAATTGCATATTTTAGGTAGCATTTTTTTTAGACATTAAGTAAAATATTAATATAATTTTGTTAAATGCTCAAGGAGGATGAAATATGAAAACCATAATTTCAGCAGAAAGTACCATAGATATGCAAAAGGATTTGTTAGATAAATTCCATATTCAGACAATTCCTTTTGGTGTTAGTATGGGTGACAAAAATTATTATGACGGAGAAATCACTAATACAGAGATTTTTGACTTCGTCAAGAAGAATAAAACTTTGCCACACACTAGTGCAGTTAACCGCGTAGAGTACGAGGAGTATTTTAAAAAACTATTGTCCCAAAGTGATGCGGTGGTGCATATTACTTTGTCTAGCGCGTTAAGCAGTGCTTACGAAAACGCTAAGGCAGTGGCAGAAACTATGGAAAATGTCTATGTAATAGACTCCAAGACATTGTCTACAGGAATTGCATTACTAGCTATCAAAGCAAGCGAAATGGCAAGTAAAGGTATGGACGCCAAGGACATCGCTCAAAACATTGAGGCACTTGTGCCCAAAGTACAAGCAAGTTTTGTTATCGACACTCTAGAGTTCCTTTACAAGGGAGGTCGTTGTTCGGCACTTATGAAGTTTGGCGCTAACTTGTTATCAATCAAGCCCGAAATGGTATTGATTGACGGCAAAATTACAGTTGGTAAAAAATTTATTGGTAAAATTGACAAAGTGGTCAAAAAGTATTGTGATGACATTATAGCCAAAAATCCAGATGTAGACCTAGACCATGCTTTTGTTACGTATTCTAGTGCAACACCTGAGATGGTTAGTACCGCGACCGAAGCACTAAAAGTACGTGGATTTAAGAATATTTATATCACCACGGCTAATGCAACTGTTAGTTGTCATTGTGGGCCAAAGACTTTGGGCATTTTGTTCATAAATAAATAACAAAAAAAGGGAGTAACAAAATGAAGTTTCCTAAAAGATGTAAGATTACTATTTTGGGCGACTCAATACCAAAAGGAATATATTCAGAAAATCATCAGTTAAAGAAAATGTCCGACAACGCGGTCAGCCAAGTTGCCAAACATTTTAATATAGATATCAACAACATATCAGTCTATGGGCAAACGTTGTCTAGACTAAACAAAAAAGGTTTTTTGGACGACTATCTAAAGTCTATTAACAAAAAAGATTTTAATGTTGCTGTACTTTCACTTGGTGGTAATGATTCAGATTATGATTGGGCAGAGGTGGCAACTTCACCTACTGAACCGCATATGCCAAAAACCCCACCAAGAGAGTTTGAGTCATTACTTAATGAAACTATTACAAAGCTTAAAAAAGCGAAAGTAAAAGTATTTTTAACTAATATTCCGCCAATAGACAGCAAGAGATATTTTGACCTTGTCATTTGTCGTCAGGCGGACCAGCAAAGCGTGCTTAAATTTTTGCAAGGTGACATCGAAAATATCTATCGCCACCAAGAGCTTTACAACAGCATAATCACTAAGTGCGCAACAAAAAATCAGTGCCACCTTTTTGACATTCGCACAAAACTTTTAAGCAAAGTGGATTATCTAGACTATATGAGTGATGACGGCATTCACCCAAACAAAACAGGTCAGCAAAAAATTGCTGAATCTGTGATTGACCAAATTGAACAGTTGAAATAAAAATTTAATTTAAACACTATCTAAGTTTATATTTTTAAAATAAAAAAGTTGTTAACGCTTTAATTGTTTTAAAAACAGTTTTTTTGGATAGTGTTTTTATTTTTTATATCTCCAAATATGCTTTTTTGTTTGTTTTTTGTTTTTCTTTGTTATATAATCAAAAAAGGAGATTTGTATGAACCAATTTATGCAACAAGCTGTTGCCGAGGCAAAAAATGGAATAAAAAAACGACATGGCGGACCTTTTGGTTGTGTGATAGTGAAAGATGGCAAGGTGATTGCCCGCGGGCACAACCAAGTTTTGAGGCGTCACGATGCAACTTGCCATGGCGAAATGATGGCATTGCGAAAAGCCAGCCGAGTTTTAAAAACTTTTGACCTAAGTGGCTGTGATGTTTACACCACGGGTGAACCGTGCAACATGTGTCTTTCTGCTTGTATTTGGGCAAACATAAACCATATCTATTATGGTTGCACAATTCAAGATAACTCAAAAATAGGTTTTCGTGATAAAGATATTGACAAAATCTTTGGTGGGCGAGAAAAACTTAAAAATTTTTTGACACAACTTGACCACAACGAATGTCTTGCTTTGTTTGAAGAATATGATGCTTTAAACAACAAACAATTATATTAAAAAGGCAACCGCAATTTAAGCGATTGTCTTTTTGTTTGTAAAAAGTGCTTTAGCAGGCACATCACGGTCAACGGTCGAGTTTGGTGCAATCACACAATCTTGCCCAAGCGTAACATTGTTTTCAACACAAATTGTGTCTGTCCATGTTGCGCGACTGAGTGCATGCTTGCGTTTTTTGCCAATCAGGTCATGCTCGGAACCAAAAATTGTGACACCATCTTCAATTTTTACATTATCCCCAATAAAAACATTTCCTGCAAGATACACATTGTTGCCAATGCTTACGTTGTCGCCCACTATTACGGTGCCCAACACATCCAAAAACACTCCATCACCAATTTTAAAATTTTTTCCATGGTTTGGGAACAAAATGTCAACTATTTCCTTCTTTCGTTCTGGTGTTGTGCTTGGGTGACTAAGTTCGGCACAAAGCCTGTGTGTAAGCAAAAACAAACTGCCAACTTTTGGCTTGGCTGTGTTAAATTTTTCGCCACTCAAAATTTTAGTGTAATCTTTTTGAATGTTGTCATAGCCCAAGTTTTTAAGCACTGCAAAAATTTTTTCTTTTTGCTTGTCTGTGTAGTTTGGCTTGCTTTTTGGTTTTGTGTGGTAATTCTCGTCCAAATGTGCATAAACTTTTGCGGGGCGCCCAAGCAAAAGGGTGTCACAAGGGGCGCACTCGGTCACAACGGCTCCACCTGCAACCACAACTCGGGGCTTAAGCGTAACGTTGTTTTCAATTTTTGCACCAGCACCCAACCAACAATCTTTGCCTATGCAAATTTGTTCCAAGCAAATTTTTTGCCCATCTTGTTTTGGTGTGTCCGAACCAACTTTTACATTCACTCCAAACAACGTGCGGTGGTCAATGCTTACAAGCGCATATTTTGAAAACATCGCATCTCTGTTTAAAAACACATATCTGCCCAAATCCACCAAACCAACAATGGCATTCACTTCACGAATATCACCAAAAAGTCCGTGTTTTATAAACAGCAAACTCAAAAGTTTTGTCTTTTTCAGCATAGTTTGAAAATTTTTAAACAAACTTTGCTTTTTGGTTGTGTTGCGCAAAATGTTGTTGTATTGATTGCATATATCTTGAGAGATTTTATATAATTTTTGCACATTTGCGTCAGCGGGGTCAAAAAATTCGCCATCATACATCTTTTTAATTTCAATAAGTTGTTCATCCTTAAAACCAAAATGTTTTTTAAGGTGTTTAAGTTTTTGTATTGTCTTCATAATTTTAGTATATCACATAAAATTTAATTAAACAAACAAAATTTGCAAAATAGTTTGCCAAGCCCTAAGTAAAAACAAAGAAGGCATTTTATTAGTTAAAAAAACGCCTTTTAATTATTTAATGGGTCTTGCTTCTGCTTCTATAATTGGTGTTTCGGCAGAAAGTATGTCTTGCTCGCCTTTAAGGTTTCGATAAAATTCTGCAACGGCAACTTCCATATATGGTTGAACCCACAACAGCAAAATCCCCAAAGTCAAAATCGAAAGCAACAGCCATCCAACAAAACTAAACAACAAGCAAAACAATTCCCAGCGGTGCCCTTGCATCATTTCCATACTCTTTTTGCGGGCGTCATTTGCCGAAATTTTTGGG
This sequence comes from uncultured Eubacteriales bacterium, assembly GCA_900321185.1. Taxonomy (GTDB): domain Bacteria; phylum Bacillota; class Clostridia; order Christensenellales; family UBA1242; genus RUG666. The sequence goes on along the minus strand of ONVD01000029.1, from coordinate 583 downwards.
TCGTCCAGCATAATGTAATATGTCATGCTATATTCCAAAGATTTTATAATTCCAGGAACAACAAGCAACAAACTCCACAAAGCGATAAGCACGCCGTTTATGATTGATGCAACAAACGAGCGAGCAAAGTCACGAAAGCCATCCAAAAAGTTTTCTACATCAATTTTTTGCCCTCGGCAAACTTTCAACGAACACGAAGTCACGCTGTAAGCAAATGGCCCAGCTATTAAAAGTGGCACCACAACCAAAACTGAAGATGCACTTTCCAACAGCATAATAACAAGCATAATGATGGCAAAAGTTCCCCAATTGCCCGTCATTTTGGCTTGGGCTTTTTGTCTAAATTCTTTTGCGTACATAAAAACCTCCAAAAACTAGATAGTTTTAGTATATTCTTTTATTTACAAAAAATCAAGAAAGTTAAGCAAAAAAACAAAAAACAAAAAACAAGAAAATTCCTTGTTTTTTACCATTTGTTAAACACTTTTTCTACAAAACCCACAAAGTTTTTGATGTGGATTTTCATTCCGTTGTCCAGCACCACAAAACCCGTAAATTTTCCAAACACTTGATGCTGAATTGA
>ONVD01000019.1 GCA_900321185.1 uncultured Eubacteriales bacterium | reverse complement strand
TTACCCTCGTTTTTGTATCAAAAAATATCTATTATTTTTTATGATTAAACTCACATATTGGCATCTGCGAAGTAGGAATATAACCTTTCTTTGCGCAATTAATAACATCAGGAATGCGGTTCACAATAGTTGCACAAGTTAATTCTACTGTAGCAGGGCGGTTGATAACCACTGTGGTGTCTGGTTCGCCGTAGATTGTCCACTCGTTACTGTCAAACTCATCTGGCGCATATACTTTGCCCACACACTCAGTCTCGATAACAATACCTTCTTTAGTTTTGCTAGTTACCACTGCCGACATACCTGTTGCATAGCCAGCAGGAATCTTCATACCCAAAGTCTTTGAATTGAGTGCTTTTTTGTATGTTTGGGGTACGCATTCTTGAGTTTGCTCGGTGATTGTCCAACCAAAGCGGTCCGCTAGCCAACCGTTAGTATTCCACATATAACTTGGTGAATATTGTCCGCTATTGATAAGTTTTTGACGCTTTTGCTTACTCATGCGGTCTACACTTGCAATTTTTTTGTCAAATTCGTCAAGGCTCATACCAGCACCATGTGCCTCAGCAAGAGCAATGCCATAATCCTCTACATTGTAACTTGTACGCCCCTTAATCTTGGTTATCTTGTGCGTAGCACCCGCTAACACCGCAATTAGATTACCCCAAAACACATCTTGATAACCTGCACCTGTGATGACGCAACCATTTTGACGGGCGAGTTTGTCAACTTTTTTGAATATTGTAGGGTTGGAATTTTCTGGGAAAAACGCCTCCTCACATGTTGTGATAGCGTTTACGCCACACTCTGCACATATGCTCAACACATCTTCAAGTTCGCCAATTAAACTACGAGTAGTCACAATAACAATATCAGGTTTTTTGGTCAACAGACCATCACGCAAATTCTTTGCATCATTTATTTTGACACCTAATTTTTTGATGCCAGCAAACTCACCTGCATCTACGCCAAATTTTGATGCATCAATATCGTATGCTCCTACAAGCTTGTAGCCCTTTTCGATAACGTAACGGATAGTGTATTTGCTCATTTTTCCGCAACCATACTGAACAACTTTAATAGCCATATTAATAATCTCCTTTTTTGTTTTTATAAGTAAAATTTATCAATTATTTAAAAATATATCAAACAAAATTAAACATTATTTACAATATTTTTATATTTTTTTTATTTTGTGCAAATTTTTTGTAGCTCATGCATTTTGGTTGTAAAAAAAACATTTTTGATGTATACTAACTCAAAACAACATCGGAGTAACGAATATGAAAAATTTGGTAATAATTGATGGCAACAGTCTAGTCAATCGTGCTTTTTATGCACTACCACTACTTGCCACATCTACAGGTAAAATTTATAACGCAGTTTATGGATTTTGTAACATACTAATAAAACTCATCACAGAGGACAAGCCAGATTACATTGTAGTTGCATTTGACGCGGCCAAAAAAACATTTCGTAATGATATGTACAAAGACTACAAAGGCACACGCAAAGGTATGCCAGAAGAATTGGCTGTACAAATGCCCGTACTTAAAGATTTGCTAAAACAAATGCATATTAAGACTGTCGAAAAGGTCGGCATTGAGGCAGATGATATCATTGGCACACTCTCGAGACGTTTTGGCAACGTGCATTCTATCATTGTGACGGGTGACCGTGATAGTCTGCAACTCATCAACTCGCACACTGACGTTTGGCTAACAAAGCACGGCATATCAGAGATATTAGAGCTCAACGAGAGACAATTAAAAGAGGAGTTTGGTCTATTACCATCACAAATTGTAGACCTAAAGTCCCTTATGGGCGACGCTAGTGACAATATACCCGGCGTACGTGGTATTGGCGAAAAGACCGCCAAAAACCTTTTGGCTACATATGGTACTATGCAAAATGTATATGCACATGTTGACGATATCTCTGGTAAAACTCGTGACAAACTAATTGAGGGCAAAGATATGGCAGAACTTAGTTACAAACTAGCCACCATTGTTACAGATTGTGCGTTTGACTGTACACTCGAAGATTGTGCTTACACTTTTCCATTTAGCCAGGAAGTAAAACACACTTTCGACAAATACGAGTTTCGCTCGTTAGCCAAACGCGAAGAATTGTTTAGCACGGTCATATCCGCCCCCACAGCACAAGCCAATATCAAAACACTAGATATTAGTCAACTGGCGTCATGTTTAAACAATCTCAACCCAAATATATTTAGTTTTTACACTACAGATACCGTTATTTGCTTTGCTGTAGACAAAAATACCCAGTACAATATTTCTCTTGAGCCACAAAACATACAAGCCCTAAAGGATACATTGGAAAATAAAAATATACTCAAAATTTTTTACAGCAAAAAGGCTACTCTACATTTTTTGGACAACTATGATATCAAACCCAAAAACTCTGTAGATGTATCACTAGGCGTGTACTTAATCAATAGTAATATCCGCGAAGACGACCCCAAGTATACCCTAGACTACATTGGCTTGTCAGGTGAAACTATTGCTACTAGTCTAATCGAAGCGTGGGGATATCTAACAACCACTCTGCCACAAAAAGGCATGCAAAAACTTTACAATGATATCGAACTTCCACTCGTCGATGTATTATATGATATGGAATGCACTGGAATAACTGTAGACAGCAATGTGCTAGACGAACTAAGGCCTATGTATGTAGACGAAGCCAAACTCATAGAACAACAAATCTATCAACTGGCTGGTTGTGAGTTTAACATATCTTCGCCAAAGCGTCTAGGTGAAGTGCTGTTTGACCAACTCAAACTGAGTGATTATGATAACAAAAAGCACTCCACTGCTGTCGAAAAACTCCAACTGCTCGCCAACGACCACCCTATTGTTGACCTAATCTTACGTTACCGCAAAATCACAAAGATTGTATCTACGTATATAGACGGCATGAAGGTTTGGATACAAAAGGACAACAAGATACATACAACATTCAACCAGACATTAACTGTCACTGGTAGGTTGTCAAGTACCGAACCAAACCTACAAAACTTGCCTATACGTAACGAAGAGGGTAAGGAGTTACGCAAAATGTTCGTACCGTCGCAAAGGGGCAATGTGTTAGTTAGTGCTGACTACTCGCAGATTGAGTTACGCTTGCTAGCCCATTATTCTCAAGACCCAGTACTAATGGAAGCCTACAAAACAGGCAAAGACATTCACTCAACCACCGCCAGCCAAATCTTTGGTCTACCTCTTGACCAAGTGACAGACAATCAAAGGCGCACTGCAAAGGCAGTTAACTTTGGTATAATATATGGCATCAGTCCTTTTGGATTGGCACGCAACTTGGGGATTAACCAAAAAACTGCAAAAGAATATATCGACAAATATTTTCAAACTTACCCTACTATCAAAGATTTTATGAACAAAAGTATTCAAGAGGCACAACAAAAAGGTTATGTTAGTACCATGTTTGGACGAATTCGCAACATAGACCTAAATGTCGAAAACAAACAAACACTAGCATTCAATGAGCGCGCTGCCATGAATATGCCACTGCAAGGCACTGCATCGGATATCATTAAGTTGGCTATGTTAAATATATATAACGAACTAAATGCACGCAAACTAAAGACCAAAATGATATTACAAATTCACGACGAACTTATCTTTGATGTTCCACAAGACGAATTGGACACAATACTCAAACTAGTACGTGACAAAATGGAAAATGTGGTCAAACTCAACATACCACTAACAGTATCAATTAGTTTTGGTAAAAATTTGTACGAATGTAAATAATTTAGTATAGTTTAGCATAAATTAATATATGAAAAAACTGATTTTTGTCATCAGCTCTTGACTTTGAATAAAAACAGTGATATAATTAACAACACATTTATAAAAGGAGATAAAGTTATGGAAAAACTAACATTAAAGAACACATTTTTGACATTGTTATGTTCGGCGTTGTTACTTGTTTGTGGCTTTGCCTTTAGTGCATGTGACCTAGGTAACAACAAGCAAGAGTTTAACTCTCAAGATATTACTATCACTGACCTAACAACTACCTACAACGGCGAAGCACAAATCTTTAACGTCACTTATGGAGATTTGCCAATTGTCGTTACTTACTCTACAGACGGCACAAATTTTAAGACAAAAGATGACCTAAACTTGGTTGAGCCTGATACTTACCAAGTGTATGTCAAAGTGTCACTAAGTGGTTATGATGACTATATCACCGCAGACCCAGTGACATTCACAATTACCCAAGATACAGTTAATAAGGACACTTTGAGTATTACCAATCAAGAGGTTGCATACAATGGTAATGCGCAAATCTTTAACATCACTTATGGTACAAACCCTATAACTATTACCTACTCTCAGGACGGTGAAAATTGGGTAAGCGCAAGTGAACTTAACCTAGTTGAGCCCGGCACTTACAAAGTATATTTCAAGATTTCGCTAGACGGTTACTTTGACTACGTATCTGTACTTGACTTCACTATCACAAAAGGTGTTGATGTACTCAACGACGACAACACATTAGTTGGTTCTTATGAGACACTGAGCGAAGCAATACAAAACTCTACCAACGATACAACAATCGTCCTTCACAAAGATATAAAATACGAAAGTTTACTCAATCTTGACGATAAGACACTCAACATCAACCTTCGCGGACACCGTATTGTATTTACTGCTAAGGCTTCATCTACATTAACTAATGGTGCTAGTTTGACTATCAAAAACGGCGCTGTAGATTACGACGTTGCGGGAGACGGTACAAAAGCTGCTTTTAACATTCAAACAAACTGCTCTATGACTCTAGACAATGTAAACTTCATCACCAACAGCACAGGTCTATACCCACAAGGTGACAGTGCTAATGTAACAGTTAACAACTGTACAATTATCGCTGGTGTTTATGCAATTGCTACTAACGCAAGTAAAGAGAACATTAGTGCAAGCAATGATGCTGGTGTACAAATTAACCTCTCTCACTCAGAGTTCATCACTACGAGTTGTGTCATTACGGACAACACTTATGACTACGACGACTGCACAATTTGTATGAATGTTCCTGGTATACTAACTATTAATGATTGTTACATCGAAGGTAACAGAGTTGCGCTAC
>ONVD01000047.1 GCA_900321185.1 uncultured Eubacteriales bacterium | reverse complement strand
GTTTTTCGCATAGCCCCACACACCATATAACAATAGATAGATACACCCACACTGGGGCTATCTAAGGTGGGGGTCGATGGTTCGAGTATATTCGATACTACCGAATTTTGGAACACAGTTTGCTTTCATTTCTTTATCTATTTATCTAATAAAAATTCTTAAATTAAATAGAATTGTAGACAATTGGTTCTCAAAAGGAAAAATTTACAATTTTACTAGAACATTGTATCAATTGAGTGTATAATAAAAAACAAAAACACACTGTAAAAAGTGTGTTTTATATCTAAAGTTAGATGCTTTCCTTAACTTTTGCACGTCTGCCTTTGAGTCCACGGATGTAGTAAAGTTTCGCTCTGCGAACCTTACCCTTGCGGACTACCTCAACATGGTCAATGCGTGGTGAGTGAACAGCGAATGTCCTCTCTACACCAACGCCAAAGCTAATACGACGAACTGTAAAAGTCTCGCGAATGCTACCATTCTTGCGAGAGATAACTGTGCCCTCAAATGCCTGCAATCTCTCTTTGTCACCTTCGACAACCTTTACGTAAACACGTACGGTATCGCCAATGTTAAAGTTGCCAGCATTCTCTTTTAGGCCTTCTTTCTCTAACGTTGCTATCATGTTCATAATGACTTTTCACCTCCATTGTAGATTATAACCGAGTGTTCATGCAGTGCAATAATCAAAAAACCACCCAACACCGTAGCGGACCATTCGAAGTCATAAGTTTAATATATCACATTTAAAGATTAAGTGCAATACTTTTTTATTAATTTTTTGTAGATTTCTAAAAAATTTTATAAGGTCCACGCATTTTGGATTAAGTTTACCTCATCACCTAGTACTTCTACAACGTCAAAACGCGCTTTTTTATCTATTTTGTTGTTTAGATTGATATACATTTCTGCCAGACGTTGTAATTTTTGTTGTTTGTATTCATCAACTGCTTCGGCTGGTCTGCCGTATTTTAATGTATTTCGTGCTTTAACCTCAATAAACACCAACACTCCTTTGTGTATAGCTACAATATCTAATTCACCCAACGGACAGTGAAAGTTTCGTTCTACAATCTTGTAACCGTGCTTTTTTAGATATTTGCAAGCCAAATCTTCACCTTTTTGGCCATATTTTTGTTTTTCATTCATTTTTCATTTTCCACAAAATGTTTTATAAAAGTATCTCGATGTATCGGACATTTGCCGTATTGCTTAAGCAAACGTATATGTTCTGCCGTGCCGTAGCCCTTATGCTTTTTAAAATCGTACTCTGGGTATTGTTTGTCTAATTCTAGCATCATATGGTCACGTGTAACCTTGGCAACAATCGAGGCACAAGCAATAGAATAAGACAACGCATCACCGTGAATAATTGGCAAGGTCTCAACATTAACGTCCAAATCTTTGACCGCATCTACCAGCACAATACCAGGGTGAATGCTTAGTTTATTTATGCAGTCACACATACCTTGCTTGGTAGCATTTAGGATGTTTATTCGGTCTATCGTCCTATTGTCTACCACACTAATCGTGTAACACAAAGCTGTGTTAATGATTATTGGGAATAATTCTTCACGTTTTTTGGGACTAAGTTTTTTACTGTCGTCTACGCCATTAACGAGATGCTGTTCATCTAACGGCATAATAACACATGCAACGACCACAGGACCAGCCAAAGGCCCACGACCTGCTTCGTCCATACCGGCAATATTCTCATATCCCTTAGATAAAAACATTTGTTCGTATTCTAACATTTTTACCTCACAATCTCTGTATACCTATCTATCGTTATTTTGCCAATGCGACATTTACGAAAATCATCCAACACCGCTCTTGCACCACGTTCGTAATCTGGCTCACCCTTTAGCAAAAATTTTCGAACGTCACATATCTTTTCGAGATACTCAATAGGTGTCAAATTTTCGTCTGTGAGGTTATATCTATCTAAAAATTCTTGCTTGTAATACTTTAATGCAAATTGTATAAATTCTAGCGCTAGTTCGCCTTGGTCTACGACATCATCTTTTATACTGTTTATCATGGCAAGATTTGTAGCGGTTTTGTTGCTAAACTCTGGCCATAAAGTGCCCGGGGTATCCAAAATCTCTATCATATTACCTAGTTTTACCCATTGTGTACTACGAGTGACACTTGGCCTGTCGCCAGTGCGAGCCTTGTACTTACCACAAAGGTTGTTAATTAGTGTAGACTTACCACAGTTTGGCACACCAATAACCATAGCACGCAAGGTTATGTTTACGCCCTTGTTGGCATATTTATTTATTTTTTTGCTGGCTAACATATTTATGGCACTAATGATACTCTTCGCTGAATTTGTCATAGTGCTATTTAGAGTTATACAAATGTTATCATTCTTAGCAAAATAGTTTTGCCACAGTTTCGTTTGTGAATCGTCAGCAAGGTCAACCTTATTTAATACAAAAATGATAGGTTTGTTGTCCATAATGTCATCAAAACGGGGATTTAGACACGAATAAGGAGCACGAGCATCCAAAACATAAATCACCACATCAACCGCTTTAACATTTACTTCCATCTCCCTCAGAGCCTTTGTCATATGCCCTGGAAACCATTGTATCTTCATATTATTCTCCTTAAAGTAAAATTACTCTTTATCCTTGTTGTCTAATAGGTCAGGACGGCGGGTACGAGTAAGTGCCTCACTTTGTTGTTGACGCCACTTTGCTACTTCTTGGTGGTTGCCACTAAGTAATACTTCGGGTACTTTTTGACCACGAAATTCACTTGGGCGTGTGTATTGAGGAAATTCTAGTAAATTGTCACTAAAAGTTTCGTTTTGAGCAGAATTCTCATTACCTAACACATCTGGCAATAGCCTAGCCACAGCATCCACTAAGACCATGGCAGGCAATTCTCCACCAGTCAAAATATAATCACCTATGCTTATTTCTTCGTCTACAAAGGTATCTATGACTCGTTGGTCAATACCCTCATAATGTCCACAAATCAAAATTAGGTTGTCATATCTAGATAATTCACGAACTATCTTTTGGTTTAATGTTCGTCCCTTTGGTGAAAGATAAATCACGTGACTATCTTTTGTAAGTACGCTCTCAATACAATCAAACAAAGGTTGTGGAGTCATCAGTAAACCTTCGCCACCACCAAAAGTATAATCATCGCATTTTTTGTGTTTGTCTTTAGAAAATTCACGGATATCCACAACATTTATATCAATTTTGTTGTTTTGTTGTGCTCTACCTAAAATACTCTCATTAAGTGGGGTAAAACTTGCAGGAAACAATGTTAGGATGTCAATCTTCATAATCCGCAACCTCCAAAAACTTGGACTTATCAAAAACTACTATTTGTGCATCAAAATCTGTGCTAAATATCAACCCATCAACCATTGGACACATCAGTTCTTCTGTGCCATCTTGCAAAACGACAACATCTGCTGAGCCATAGTTTTGGATATCTGCAATTTTGCCTATGTATCTATTGTCTTTATCTAGGTACACTTTGCAACCAATCAAGTCCTCAGCATAAAAGTCGTTTTTGTCATCTTTTTCCAAATCTTCTCTACGCACACCAATCTTTTTGTCACGAAACTTTTCTGCATCTTCAATAGAGTCTATACCCTCTAGTTTTACTACAAATGCGTCTTTGACAAATTTGACATTCTCCACAGCGTAAGCTTGGTCGTCTATCACCAAATTTTCGATATAGTCCAAAAAAGACAAATCTTGCATTGTTGGGATAACTTTTAGTTCACCCTTTATGCCGTGTGGACGAACAATCTTGCCTATTGTGAGTTCTTTTTTCATTCTCTTCCCCTTAATTAATACAAAAAGCGGATATAATGTCCGCCCTCGTAGATTGGTTTGTTATTCTGCTGGTGTTTCGCTAGTTGTCTCTGCAGTTGCCTCAGCTGGTTGTTCTTTTTTGGCTGGTGGCATCTTTTTTGGACGAGGTGCAACATAAGGCTTTGCCTTAATGAAACCTTGTTTAACAAGCAATTCTCTAGCTGTCTCAGTAGGCACAGCACCGCAACTTAACCAGTATTTTACTCTGTCTGCCTTAAGGTTAAGCTCTGCTGGTGTTGTAAGAGGGTTGTAAGTACCCAATATTTCGATTGCGTTTGTGTCACGTGCACTGCGTGAATCTGCTACAACCATACGATAACTTGGTGAATGTTTGTCACCTGTGCGTGCTAATCTAATCTTTACTGCCATAATAATTTTTCTCCTAAATTAAAATATATTTATTATTGAACACAACTATTTGGTAATTGTGAGAATAACCTTAGTTTACAAAAGGGAACTTCCCTTTCTTTTTGCCCTTGCCATTAAACTGTTTCATCATCTCTTTGGATTGATAAAATTGTTTTAGCAATGTGTTAATGTCTTGAATAGACGTTCCACTGCCTGTGGCAATACGCTTTTTTTGACTTGCTTTGATATTGTCTGGATTGAGCCTTTCTTGCTTGGTCATGGACTGTATGATAGCCTTGTTACGTATCATGTCTTTTTTGTTAACAGTCACGTTGCCAACCTTGCTCTTTAGCCCAGGTATCATCTCTAATAATTGGTTAATGTCGCCCATTTTGTCAATGTTGTTGTACTGTGCCAAAAAGTCATCCAGTGTAAAACTGTTCTCACGCATAGCTGTTTCCAGCCTTTGCATTTCCTTTTCGTCAACCGCTGACTGGGCCTTTTCGATAAGTGTGAGCACATCGCCCATACCTAAGATTCGACTTGCCATGCGGTCTGGATAAAATGGCTCGAGGTCAGCGACCTTTTCACCAACACCACAAAACTTAATAGGTTTGCCGGTTACTGCCTTGACAGACAATGCTACACCACCCCGAGTGTCACCATCTAGTTTTGTGATAATCACACCAGTCACATCTAACTGGTCGTTAAACTCTTTGGCAACCGTAACACTGTCTTGTCCCATCATTGCATCAATGACAAACAAAATCTCGTTAGGCTTGCACTCGGACTTCATGTCCCTAAGCTCTTGCATTAGTTCAGTATCTATATGCAATCTACCCGCTGTGTCTAGAATGACAACATCAAAGTTTTGCTTTTTGGCGTGCTGGATACCTTCTTTTGCCGTCTTAATTGGTGATTGTTTGCCGTGCTCATACACCTCAACGTTGGCATTCTTGCCCACAATTTTTAGTTGGTCTATAGCTGCATCACGATAAATATCACATGCAACCAGCAAAGGTCTCTTGCCTTGAGATTTGAGGTAATAGGCAAGTTTACCACACATGCTAGTCTTGCCAGCGCCTTGCAAACCACACATCATAATGACTGTTGGCGGAGTGCTAACAAACTCTAACTTAGCTTGAGTAGACCCCATTAGTTTGACTAACTCATCGTTGACAATCTTGACTACTTGTTGCCCAGGTGTCAAGCTCTCCAACACTTGTTGACCCAATGCTTGTTTTGACACATTTTGTACAAACTGCTTTGCAACAGCGTAGTTGACATCAGCCTCCAACAGTGCAACACGAATCTCACGCATTGCTTGGTTAATCTCTAACTCAGTCAACTTACCACGGTTTCGCATCTTACTAAAGATATGGTTAAGCCTCTCAGACAAACCACTAAACAAAGCCATATGCTACACCTCCATAGACTTAATAATGTCTGCTATCTTTTGTCTCGTATTTTCGTCTTGTGTATTATTATATAGGATATTCAACTCCCCTAATACACGAGACATTTTATCACAAAAGTGTAAATCATTCTCCAATTCATCTAACCTTACACAAGTGCGGTCTACAATATCCTTGACGGCTTGCCGTGTGGTATGGTGCGCTTGCGCAATCTCACTAAGAGTATTGTCAAAACATAGATAATCTGTAAAAATGGCTCGCTGTTTAGGCGTAAGTACATTGCCATAAGTATCCAACAACTTTGTATATCTCACAGCCTCAACAACTTGCATAACCACCTCAGATTTTCACATTGTAAAGTATTTCTACTTTACGTTAATTATATATACATTGTGACAACTTGTCAATAGATTTGCAACAAATTTTTAATGTTTATAACAAAAACTGCACCAAATGCCGTATACTACCGCATTGTTTTTTAGTAACTATATAAATATGTTTTGTATAGTATTAACGATTTGCTTAATAATTACAACATAATTGGACTGATTACTTGTAAATATTAAGAAGATTGAGTCGTAGTTTTGTCTCTACCCTTTAGTAATTTGCCGTGTTCTTGAGTTTCATCTCCATCGATATTGAGTGCACGTAAGATAGATTCTAGGCTTTCGCGTGGAGCAAGAGCCTGCTTGATATTAAATCCTTTTTTAGATTCGTTAAGCGCATCCTTAAACTCTTTTGGTGGCACAATATATTCGTTGTCTACCACTGCACCATAACTAGCAGGAAGTTCGATATTCTCGCCACTAATAAAGCGCTGAGCGGGGCTAAGCTCATCAGACGAATCAGCATTATAACCGTCCACTTGTGAAAAATTCCCACCTATTGGATTGCCATCTGCGTCGTATTCAAAGGTTATACCACTAAGTTTGTAACCAGTTTCGGTCTCCAACTCTCCGCCATCGTCGTCATCAACATGATTGGGAGTGTGTTGCATTTTTTCGAGTATGGACTGACTGTATGTTCTACCGCCTGTAGGGGTCTTTTTGGACTCGAGAGTTATGGTCATGTCGTATTTAAAGTCGTCCATAATATTATCCATTTCGGAGATAGGAATAGCAGCACCAAATCTAGATTTTAAATTAGATACCATGCTCTCCCATTTGCGATACAGTAGTTGCACCTTTTGAACCTCAAGGTCATAGACTTTGCGAGCGGATTTTTCGATTTCACTAGTAATCTTTAAAGCGCGGTTAAGCATTTCTTTTTGACTACGGTAGTTTTTTATCTCCTTGTCCATTTTGGCCATACGTTCGGCCTGTTCACGTGCTCGAGATTCATTTTCTTTTTTTATACGTTGCAAATATTCATCAACCTCACGTGGAGAATAACCATTTGGCTCTCTAGTAAAGTTCTTCATAATTTTGCCTCCTTAGTTTTTCGTTTTGCCAGTACACGCCAAATAATAACAATAATGCCCGCAAGTACTAATATAACGCTCAATAATTGGCTAACTCGAATACCTGTAGAACCTATCATTAATGACTCACCACGAATACCCTCAATGAGCGCACGCGCCACTCCGTACATTACCATATAACTACCCAAAATTACGCCTTTTGTCTTAATCTTACGCAACATAAGGAAAAGTGCAATACAGATTAGCAAATCACAAATACTCTCATAAAAGAATGTGGAATAATGCCAAACACCATTAATTTGAACAGAAAGTGGAAACCACTGCATAGATGGGTCGGTAACCTCAATACCATAACAGCAACCACCAAAATAACAGCCTATACGTCCAATACATTGCCCTAATGCCAAACATGGTACAGCAATGTCAGCGACATCCAAAAAGTCTTTGTGGCGAACCAAACAATAAACCACTACACCTAATGCACCTCCAATGATAGACCCATAGACCGCTAGTCCACCATTCCATATGGCAAAAGATTCCCAGCCCCAAGGTCCACCATTAAAGATAAGAAAATACAATCTTGCCCCCACAATAGCAAAAGGGAATGCCCACAAAATAATCTCTAATGGGTCATCTTTTTTGAGGTCTCTATAAGGTGCAGTAAAGCGAGCCAACACGACTGCTAGCACGATAGCGATAGTAATGATAAGCCCATACCAATGGACATCCAAACCAAAAATCGAAAAAGCAACTGCGTGCACTCACTTTCACCTCCACAAAAAATCTGTAAATTTAGTATAGACTATTTTTGCAGTAATGTCAAATAAAGCACTAACAAAAAAACAGACAAAATTTGTCTGTTTTAAACTTGTTATTTTGTTTCTTTAGAATCTTTCTCCAAAGCAAGTACATCTTTGCCATCATAATAACCACACTTTTTGCAAGCACGGTGAGCCAACTTTGGCTCGTGGCATCTAGGGCACTCTACAATAGCTGGTGTGTTGACTTTCCAGTTGTTAGAACAACGAGTGTGCTTTCTTGCCTTGGAGATTCTGGATTTAGGAACTGCCATAATAACCTCCAATAAAATTTATGTGTAAAAAACTTACGTGAGATATTATACATTAAGTTTTGCTTGTTGTCAATTATTAAACTAAAAAAAATTAAAAATAGCCATTTTTAGTTTGCAAGTTAACAGATAAAATGGTAACATTAAACTAGATAATCAGGAGGATATTATGAATATCTGTGCAGTAATTTGCGAATTTAACCCATTCCACAACGGACATGCATATCTACTCGAGCGCGCCAAACAACTCTCTAATTGCGATGCGGTGATGTGTATTATGTCTGGCGATTTTACACAACGTGGCGAACCTGCCATCGTAGACAAGTTTACACGTGCTAAAATGGCGATTTTGAATGGGGCAGATATTGTAGTGCAAATGCCTACATATTTTGCCAGTACGAATGCTGAGATTTATGCAACCACTGGCGTAAAGATAGCCAGTAGTTTTCCTAACGTGACTCATATATGTTTTGGCAGTGAAAGTGGCGACATAACCACTATAAAAGAGTTGGCCACATTGCTTGCTACTGAGCCAGAATGCTTTAAGCGACAGATACGCAAAAACCTAAATGACGGTTATTCTCTAGGGATATCCAAACTACGTGCAATCTCAGATGTAATAGACAACGGCAAAGTTATTTTTTCGAACCCTATAGAAGCAAAAAAACTACTGGACCAACCTAACAACATCTTGGCTGTCGAATATGTCAAGGCATTAATAAGCCTCAAATCTCACATTGTACCATTGACCATTAGATTGCTAACACGTGGCTCAAAAGAAAGAGAGATTAGCAACGCTACCAGCATTCGTAAATCCATCTACCAAAGCAAGTATATCTACAAAATACACAAATTCTTGCCACCGCTTGCCTATGATGCATTAGCCGAGACACTGAGCAAATGTAGTGTGCCAGACCTTAAAAAGTTCGGAATGCTTGCACTTTACAAACTTAGCACTACTAACATAAACGCCCTACAACAATGTTTTGATGTATGTGAGGGTATAGAAAACAGATTAGTACAACTTGCCCGAGAAAATGTAGACTTTGACAATTTTGTTGAAAGTGCAAGTTCAAAACGTTTCTCTATCAACCGAATCAAACGAATTATTTTGAATTGCATGCTGGATATTCGTGATGAATTTGTTAAACAAATCTACGCCTTAGACTACTTGCCTTATATCAAGGTTTTGGCAATACGGGACAAAAGCAACATACTTGCTAACATTAAAAACTGTCATTCTGTAGTAATTATGCGCAAACAAGACGTTATTGTCGCCAAAAAAGACGAGTTTGCTCGAGTACTAATGTACACCGAAGACCGCGCTAACGCACTCTACTCATTACTATTAGACATCACCAAAGAACAACGCCAAGACTTTAACGACGTCAGCGATGTCTACAAAAAACCAATTATAGACAAACATTAAAAAAACTGAGCGCTTTTTCGCTCAGTTTTACGTTTGTATATTATCAAAATACATTGTTTTATTGCATAATTCGACAAAAATTGAACCTAATCTTTATTTTTTCGCAGTATATCTAGCCTATGCAATTTAAAAGGTGTGTAGATACGCACAATCTCTTGAACATTTTTGACATCATTTAGGCTACTACCATTTTTGTCTAAAATTTGGCTAACAACAAAGGTTTTATTAAAGTTGTCGTCTGGACTAAGAACCTCTAATACGTCACCTACTTTAAAGCGATTACGCATTTCTACAGTAGCAAAACCTTGTTCGTCAGTATCTTTGACGACATTGGCGATAAATTCACTAGATGAGACTGGATAACTAGTCTTGAGATACTCTTTGTCTTGCGCCCCATAATAAAAACCAGTAGTAAACAAGCGGTGGCTAGATTTTTCTAGTTCTGCTATACGTGACTTGTCATTTTTGTAAGCTTTTGGGTCGCCAACCAACTGGTCTAATGCTCTGCGATAAGCATTGACAACGGTCGCAACATAACTAGCCGACTTCATACGCCCCTCTATCTTAAAACTTGTGACCCCAGCGTCGATTAGGTCATCTAGGTGGTCAATCATACACAAGTCTTTACTGTTTAGTATATAAGTGCCGTTAGAGTCTTGCTGTATCTGATATTCTTCGCCTTCCCCACGGTCGGCACGAGTTTTTTCGGTAATATAATACTCCCATCGACACGCTTGCACGCATTGCCCACGATTGCTATCTCTACCTGCTAAATAATTGGATAGTAGGCATCTGCCCGAATAACTTATGCACATTGCACCGTGTACAAAGGCCTCAAGCTCGACATCCTTTGGCAAAAAGTCTCGGATTTCCTTTATCTCTTTTATGCTGAGTTCTCGTGCCAAAATTATACGTTTTGCGCCCTGGTCAGCCCAAAACTTGGCTGAGTATTTGTTGCTAGCACTTGCCTGAGTAGATACATGGATAGGCAAGTCTGGTACAACTTGTCTAGCAAGTGACATAATGCCCGCATCACTTACAATAATAGCATCTGCGCCTATTTTTTGTAAATACAATAAATAATCTTCGAGTCCATCAAAATCTGCGTTGTGTGCTTGAATGTTGACAGTGATATAACACTTTTTACCAAGTTTGTGTGCATAAGATATGTACTGTTCCATTTCATTTTGGTCAAAATTTTCGCTAAAAGCGCGCAAACCCCAACGTTTGCCAGCAAAATAACACGCATCAGCGCCATAATAAATAGCAGTCTCGAGTTTATCTTTATCCCCTGCGGGTGCTAAAATTTCAAACTTCATTTTGTCTCCTTTTTTGTAACGACAGCCAAGCCGTCACCAATATTCAACACTTGAGTATCAAGAGTTGAATCATTCTCTAAAATCTCTAAAAACCTACGCAAAGTAGCAACTGTATGCTCATATCTTGGGAAAGTGATGGGCGCACCACCTCGAACCATTCCCCTAAACAACACATTGTCAGTCACCCAAACGCCATTTTGACTAAGTAATGGCAAAAGCATATCTATCATCTCAACATACTTGCCTTTGGGTCCATCCAAAAATATCATGTCAAACTGTCTGCCTTGCTGAACCATCTTGGGTAATTCTAACGTGCAGTCGCCCTCAATAATCTCTACCCTATCACTTAGCCCCAACGCCTCAAAATTTTGTCTAGCTAAAGCGATATTTGGCAGACTTGCCTCGATATCAACGACCTTTGTAGTATCACAAGATAGCAACATACAACTAGCAGAAAAGCCAATCGCCATACCTATCTCTAGAATGGTGTTCGGCTTTTTGATTGCGACCAACTTTTTTAGATAATCTTGCGTTGGTGGTAAAATAACTGGTATCTTGTTCTCACGGGCATAATGCTCCATTTGTCTTAGATACTCATTCATAACATACTCCTAATCATTATCAATCAAGATTGGAATAATCAAGGGTTTGCGTTTGGTCTTTTTGAAGAACAAGCTAGTTAATGTTTTGCGGATAATACCTTTGATAACTTGCCAATCTTCTTGGAAAATCTGTGGGTCACTCAATGCTTGACTGACTGCCTTTCGTCCCTCATCCATTAGCCAGCCAATCTCATTGCCATAAGCAAAACCGCGTGGGATAATCTCTGGGCCATTAGTAATTTTGCCAGTGTCAGCATCTACAGTAAGTACAACTATGCACATACCATCCTCGGATAATACCTTGCGGTCACGCAAAACAATACTGTCTTCTTCACCAAGGCTGACGCCATCAACATACTTGAGTCCAGCAGGTACATCAAATCCAGCACGTCTAAACAGGTTGCGATTAAGTTCCACAACATTGCCAATCTCTGGCACAATGATACGCTCAGATTTTGTACCAAGTGACATTGCTAGTTCTTTGTGTGCCTTTTGGTGCTTTGGTTCACCATGGATAGGAATAAAGAACCTTGGCTTTAACAACTTGTGCAACAAGGCAATCTCGTCACGGCAAGCGTGACCTGATGCATGTACAGGGAGTTTGTCATTAGTAACAACATCCGCCCCCGTACGGATAATTTTGTTAATTAGATTAGTAACAGCCTTTTCGTTACCTGGTACTGGGTTACTAGAGAATATGACCACATCGTTTGGTCCAATGACTATGCCCGATGAATCATTGCCAGACGCCATACGATTGAGCGCTGTTTCTGCTTGACCTTGAGAACCTGTAGCCAGCACAAAGACCTCATTGTCAGCATAAGTTTTGACCTTGTCTAGGTCAATAATTGAGTCTTTGTCAAAGTTGACAATCCCCAACTTCATGGCTAATTCCATATTTTTTATCATACTACGTCCAGCAAAAGCAACTTTACGTCCGTTGCGTTTGGCTATCTCCATCATGCGTTGCACACGATAGATATTTGATACAAAGCCAGTGACGATGATTCGACGTGTTGGACTTTCACGAACTACACGTGCCAAGTTTTCTGCTACTACCCTTTCGCTAAGGCTAGAGCCCGAACGCTCTACGTTTGTGCTTTCACATAATAACAAATCCACACCCTTTTGACCCAACTCACCAAAACGTGCAAGGTCTGTAGTTGGCTCGGATAACGGTGTATAATCTATCTTAAAGTCACCTGAGTGAACCACCAAACCTGCAGGGGTATTGATAGCAAAGGCAAATGCACCAGGTATTGAGTGGTTAACATGGATACACTCAACAGTAAAGTTGTTGGCGACCTTGACAACATCACCAGGGCGTGTAACCACACCCTTAAACTTTATGTCGTGCTCTTTCAATTTTGACTCAATAAATGCAAGCGTCAACTTGCTACCATACACGGGTGCATGCACTGTATCCAAAAAGTAAGGCAAAGCACCAATATGGTCCTCATGTGCATGTGTAATCAACACTGCTTTAATTAGATATGCATGTTGCTTTAGCCAAGACATATCTGGAATAACTAGGTCTACACCAGGTGTAGATTCATCAGGAAAGCCTACACCACAGTCTACAACAACAATCTCATCACCATATCTCAAGGCTGTCATATTACCACCGATGCCGTCTAGCCCTACCCC
>ONVD01000048.1 GCA_900321185.1 uncultured Eubacteriales bacterium | reverse complement strand
ATAGTCAGAACCATATTGACGTTTTGAATCTCTAAACTTAGGACTACCCATTACAGATTTGTTAAGTACACAGTCTGTAATGTCTCCGCCTTCACCCTGACGGAACTTAGTTTGTGTCTCGTATTTTACATTTGCTTTTTCACCACACTCAAATGCAGTTGCAATATAACACTTAGATACGCTTGAGTCATCATTCAATTCGTTTACGATACCTGCACCTTCGCTAGTACCTTTGATTGTAGCACGTGTAGCACAGTCACTAATCTTGGCACCATTATCCAAAATTGATACAAGACCAGCCACTCTAGAACCTACTAGTTCGATTGAATTAACTTCACAAGTGTTGATAGTTCCACCAGTCTTACCAGCGATACCACCTACACTACTTAGCTCACAATCATTCAAAACAATTGATTTAACTTTTGAGTGTTTTAATGTTTGATTACTACTACCTTGACCAATCAAACCACCAAAGTATGTTGAGTCGTAGTTAGAGTTACCATTGTATGTTAATGATACGTTTGCATCAGCAATATTGCTTACATTGTAACCAGCAATACCACCGACAATTCTAAGTTCAGTATTTGCAGTGATAACAGTATCGGCTGTAGCATTTGTGATAAGGCTATCATTCCTACCAACAATTCCGCCAACATATTCTGCTGGAATTGAATTAATGTTGATTTTTAGATTGCTAGTTTGTATATCAGTTAATTTGCTACTATTTAGTCCAACTACACCACCAACATATACATTAGAACCAGACTTAACATTTAAGTTAGAGTTTGTGATAGTAACATTGCTAATGATACCACGGTTTTCACCTGCAATTGTACCAAATGTGTTACCATTACTTGATTCGATTGTAAGATTATCAAAGGTAATATTGCTTAGCATACCGTTTACAATCGAGAACACTCCAACATATCCATTCTCGCTAGCAGATATTTTCAAATTACTAATCTTGTGGATAATTGATTGATTATCTTTTATTTCCAGTCCACTAATCGAACCGTTTAGAGTCTTGGCTGTCCATGTGTAGTCAGTTCCACTCATATCAATATCAGCACCTAATGTATAGTTGTTATTGAGAGAATATCCATCTTCTGTTCCTTGCATTACTGCAACTAATTGTGCTGGAGTGGTAATAACTGATTTGTCAACCACAATAACCTCTGGGTTGTGAGGTTCATCAGGGTCATCTTTGTTCGTTACACCAGGAATATAAATATCCGAAACATAGTTAGATGCACCTTTACTAGCTAATAAGGTTGGATAACCATCGTTAATTTGGCTAGATAATGACCAAATATTAGCAAAATTCCATGTGCTATTTGTACCACCCAAAGTTTTTGTAGTATAGCTATCAGCCACTGATTTATTAGCAATAGCACTAACAAAAGCGTCATCGTCCGCTACACCATTGATACCTGTATAACCTTGAGTCGTTGCATAATGGTTACCATAAACTCTATTTGCAACTGAATTTTCGTTGGTCAAGGCAGTTGTTGTATCACTGTTGAGGTTGCTAAACAAGACCATACCTACATTTGTATTGGATGTAGTGCTGTTAAACATAGTTGAATAACAATCAACCACTATAGCACGATATCCTGTAGTAGCGTTGTTGTAGCACACTACACCGCCCATTTGGGAAGTCGTTGCTGGGTAAAATTCACCACGAGCATAGCAATCTTGCACTCTTGCATTGTTGTTTTGTGCAACTACACCACCAAGTTTGGCACCATTAAAAATTTTACCATTGAATGAAGATGTCAAAACTTTTGATTCGTTTTGTGCAACTACACCACCAACAAGCCCTGCATCAAGATTAGATGTCTCCAAATGAGCACTAACTACTGTGCAGTCTGCCACAGTTCCTTGGTTTACGGCAACAATAGCACCAATCATAAGACTGTTGGTACTAATACTAACATTATCCAAAGTTACGTTTGAAACTGTTGCATTTTGTCCAACATAACCAAACAACCCAGCATACTCTACATTCCCAGTCATTGTAAGGTTGCTGATAACATATCCATTACCTGTAAATGTACCCGTAAAAGGTGAACTTTCGGTTGCACCAATTGGACTAATAGTTGTGCCTGCCATATCGATGTTTGTAATCTGTTTGTAATTCTTGTCAAGACCATATGTAGTAATAGCGTTTAGATCTTGTGCGTTGCGAATGTAGTATGGTGATGTACTAGAACCATCTGCTACACTAACAGCACAAGATATATTGCTGTATTTATTATTGTTGGTCAACAAGTTGATTACAGCATTACCTGCGCTGACTGCCTTAAAAGTATAAGTCAGTTTGTCTTTGCTCACAAACTCTACTACACTAGAGTCACTAGAAGCCAACTGCAATGTTGTATTTACGTCGGCGTTCTTTTGGTTAATGGTAATGTTAAATTCATCACCAACATTCTCAAAACACTGTACTTGAGACAATGACAGCTCTTCGCCAGTATTCCTTGCAAAGTAATAAACTGTCACACCTAGGCTGACTGCCACTACAACAGATAGCAAGCAAGCCAAAAACTTTTGTACCCCGTTCATAAAAATCTCCTAAAATGTTTTTTAATAATTAGCACATTGTTTACTGTAACTCAAATTATATAATACTAGAGACAAAAAGTCAATATCAAAAGGAAAAAACTTTTGCTAGATTATGCTATTTTTTTGACACAATAGTCAAAATAAAGCCAAAAACAAAAAAAGCCACCAAAGTGGCACTAGCCCAAAAAACCAAGACTAAGTAACATTGCATGGTCTACTCTTGACATGGTGTTGGTATCCAATATACCAATGCGCTCAGTTAAGCGTGTTTTGTCAATGGTGCGCAGTTGTTCTAGCAAAACAACCGAATCTTTTGTTAGTCCTGTGTATGTACCGCTAGAAATCTCTATATGTGTAGGGAGTTTTGCTTTCGAGAGTTTACTAGTTATGGCTGCAACAATGACTGTAGGGCTATATTTGTTACCCACATCATTCTGGACTACCAGTACGGGTCTTATGCCACCTTGCTCACTTCCTACCACTGGCGATAGATTGGCATAATACAGTTCTCCACGTTTAATTTCCACTTAACTCTCCCTTAACAACCATTCTTCATATTTTATGAGCTCATTTAGATCGTCATTTTGCAACTCATCTATCGACAGCGTTTGTCCAAGTTGCTCGTACGCCATTATTAGTTCTTGTTTATCTATTGTATGCTTGTCAAAATTGATTTTGTTAATTTTTAGTTTTTTTAGTTCATTATTGTATTCTTTAAATTCCTTTGACATAAAAAATATCTCCATTAATTAGTTTTTTAAACAAAAAAAGAATAGCATGTTGTTCATACTATTCTTTGTAAGTTGTACAAAATTATTCTTTAAAAAATCAAACATACAGCGGTAGCATAATCTCCCATATGCGAAACTGATACATCTATATTAGATAAATTGACCTTTTGTAACAGCATCTTTATCTTTTTTGTTTGGTTGATACAAGGTTTGCCGTCATTTTGATGCGCTGTCTCTATATCTAGCCAGTTCAATTTTTTACCAATACCAACTCCAAACGCCTTTGCCACAGCCTCTTTTAAGGCAAGTTTACCGGCCATACGTTCCAGTTGCAACTGAGTACTGGTAACATCAAAAATATATTCTTGCTCACCCTTTGTAAAAATGCGATTAACCAATCTTTGATTTTTGCACAGTCCTTGCATCCGAGGGACTTTTACTATATCATTGCCAATCATCATAGATATCATCTCCATGTTTTATTTTACTTATCACTTTGTTAATTTCGTCCCAGCCAAACCCCTTTGAACACAAGTGCCTAGAGAGTTTGTTGTAAGTGTCTAGGTTTAGTTCTCTGTTTTTTAAAAACTTTTTAGTGATTCGTAAGATAACTTCGTCTTGATTGTCTATATCAGCCAAAACTTCGCTAATGATTTGTTCATCAATGCCTTTTAGTTTTAATTCATTCTTTATCTTTATTTTGCCAGCACTGTTTGTTTTTTGTTGCACATAACACTCGGCGTAATAATGGTCATTTAGGTAGCCATAATCACAAAGTTTTTGTATAGTTTGGTCTATCACAGACGGCAAAAAACCTTTTTTGTGCAGGTAATCTTGCATTTGTTTTGTTGTCTTCATTATCTTTGACAACAAGTCTACACTCTGCGAAAAAGCGACATCACCCATAGACTCACTCTGGATATGGTCAAGTGTTTCGTGGTCAATTTCCGCCCCAACAGATAGACGGTTTTTGTAAATACTAAATTCGTCTAACGAACATACAAACTTGTCATCTACAAATACGCTAAACATATCTTTTTTGCCTTTTTGCTTACGTAGTTCAGTTATTTGCATTTTCTCCTCCCAACGTACCAAACTCTTCACCCAAAAACTGCATGTTTTGGTGCTCAAACTCGTCAAAGCACAAAAGATTGAGTATTACCTTATCACAGTACTCCGTTTTTATGACTTTTATTCGCTTGTTTTTTATCGTCTGCAAAAATGGTTGGTATTCACTAAAACTCAAACTTATTTGGTACTTTCGCCCTTTTAGATATGGCACGAGGTTTGGTTCTAGTACATCTTGCACAGCCTTTTGATAAGCACGCAACAATCGGCCAGCACCTAACTTTGTACCACCAAAATATCTAACTACTGCCACCACTATATACTCACAATTTTTACAGAGCAAAAGCCCCAAAATAGGTCTGCCTGCCGTACCACTCGGCTCGCCGTCATCACTAGATTTTTGTGCATTGTTGACTATGTATCCATATACTACGTGGCGTGCATCCTTGTATTCTTGGCGCAAATATTTGACAAAACTTTGTGCGTCCTCTACAGAGTCAACGTACTTTGCAAACCCCAAAAAGCGAGATTTGTTAATTTCAATCTCGCTCGTAAAAATCTTTTCTTTGGGTACAGAACAAAAATTATCCATTATTTTACCAAAACATGCAAAACTGTCTTTTTACCTTTACGCAAAATAAAGTCTGTTTTTGTAGGTGTGTAATCATATGACTCGATAGTCTCGTCGTTTATCCTTACGCCCTTGCCTTCCACCAGACGTCTTGCCTCTCCGCGAGTACCAGCAAGTTTTGTGGCAATCAGTACAGACAAAATATCCTTTGCGTCATTCTTAGTTATGGTAATGGTTGGCATATTATTTGCATCATTTGCCTCAAAGACAGCATGCGCTGTATCTAGAGCCCGTTTTGCACTCTCTTCACCTCTTACGATTTTTGTAACTTCGTAAGCTAGACGCTCTTTAGCAATGTTCATATCTTTACCCTTAACGTCGCAAATACGATCAATCTCATCTAATGGCAAGAATGTCAACATCTTGAATATTTCTTTTACCTTGACATCTTCAATATCTCTAAAGTATTGGTAAAAATCGTAATCACTGTACATATCACGATTTAACCACACTGCCCCACCAACAGATTTGCCCATTTTTGTACCATCTGACTTTGTAAGCAACGGCAATGTCATTGCAAACGCTGGTTTGCCAGTTTTTCGACGAATAAGGTCTACACCAGCCACGATATTGCCCCATTGATCACTGCCACCAAGTTCGAGTTGACAGTTGTAAGTACGGAACAAGTGCAAAAAGTCATAAGCCTGCATTGGCATGTAGTTAAACTCCAAAAAGCTAAGTCCGTTGTCACTTTCAAAACGAGTCTTAAAGCACTCGTTAGCCAACATCCTATTAACTGACATATTTGTGCCGATTTCTCTAAGCATATCCATCCAACTAAGATTTTTTATCCAATCTTCGTTGTTGACAACTATCAATTTATTAGGACCAGTTTGGTCAAAAAAACTCTCAAGTTGTGCCTTGATAGATTCAACATTTTTGTGACGTTGTTCGTCAGTCATCATTGGACGCATACTATTACGAAAACTTGGGTCGCCAATTGCTCCCGTTGCCCCACCTACCAACGCAATTGGTGTGTGACCATACATTTGCATACGACGTAAAAGCAAAATAGCGGCCAAACTACCAACGTGCAAACTTGGTGCTGTTGGGTCAAACCCCATGTAGCAAACAACTTTTTGCTTGCCCAGCAAGTCTTTGAGTTCGTCAGTGTAAATGCTTTGTTTTATCAACCCACGTTGCTCTAACATATCAAAAACATTCTCCATAGTAAATATTCTCCTTAAGTCTAACATTGTTTGATTTTTATTTTAACACAAGCCTATCAAAAAATCAATCAAAAAATATGTTTATTTAAATTATGCTCGTTTTTGTTTTGTAAAAATCTTCTACCGTGGTATAATAAACTAAAAAAATCTCAGAGGTGAAAAATGTTAGGAAGTACAATCAAAAGCATAAAATCAAGACAAATTTTGGATTCTCGCGGAACACCAACAGTCGAAGTGGAGGTTACTTTGCAAAACGGTACCAATGGACGTGCATCCGTTCCGTCAGGAGCATCTACTGGTGAAAACGAGGCACTAGAATTAAGAGACAACAAGGCCTCTGTGTATTTCGGTAAATCTGTTAACAAGGCCATTAACAACATTGACAAAATAATCGCTCCCGCTTTGATTGGTCAAAATGCCCTAAAGCAATCCAACATCGACAAGATTATGTTAGCACTTGACGGCACTCCAAACAAATCAAAACTAGGTGCTAACGCAATTTTGGGTGTATCTATGGCAGTTTGTCGCGCTAGCGCAAATTACAAAAAAATACCACTCTATCGCTATCTCGCTACTAGCAAAAGTTTTGTATTGCCCTTGCCAATGATGAATGTCATCAATGGTGGAAAGCATGCCGACAACAGTCTCAACATTCAAGAGTTCATGATAGTTCCAGTCAGCGCCAAATCTTGGTCAAAAGCATTGCAAATGTGCGCAGAGGTTTTTCACGCTCTAAAACAAGTACTCAAAGAACATAAACTTAGCACCGCAGTTGGTGACGAAGGTGGCTTTGCACCCAACTTCAAATCAGACGAAGAGGCGCTAAAATACATCATTATGGCTGTTGAACAAGCAGGATACAAACCAAGCAAAGATTTTAAGATTTCATTAGATATTGCCAGTAGCGAAATGTTCAACTACGCAAAAGACGCAAAGCAACCTGGCAAATATTACTTTTGGAAGAGTCAAAAGTTTTATACCGTGCCAGAATTATTAGATTTTTATATGTATCTTGTCAACACTTACCCTATTATCTCTATCGAAGATGGCTTTGCTGAGGAAGATTGGTCAGCTTGGGGTGTGCTCAACGCAAAACTCGGCAAAAAAATTCAACTTGTAGGAGATGACTTGTTTGTTACCAATCCAACAAGGTTAACGAGAGGTATTCGCGAAAAATCTGCTAACGCTATTCTTATCAAACTCAACCAGATTGGTACAGTAACCGAGACTTTACAATGTATTGCCCTTGCTCAAAAAAACGGTATCAAAACTGTCATCTCTCACCGCAGTGGTGAGACCGAAGATACATTTATCGCTGACCTTGCCGTTGCCACTAGTGCTGGGCAAATCAAATCAGGCGCACCTTCTCGTGGCGAACGTGTAGCAAAATACAATCAACTACTGCGCATAGAGGACGACTTAGGCGACAAAGCCGAGTTTGCTGGCTCAAAGGTGTTTAAATAAAAATGTAAACTTTATCACTATCAACCACAAAAACCACAATCTAGCAACAATTAACAATTGCGATTAACTTCACCACTTTTAGTTGTACATAACTCATTCTCTACTCTTTGTGTTTTTGTAAAAATAAGTAAAATGCAATCTAAAGACAAAAAGAACGGGATTTCCGTTCTTTTTTGTTTTTTTCGTAACTTCTTAACTAGTTATTTCCTCTTGAACTCAAGTTGTGAGTCTTTT
>ONVD01000050.1 GCA_900321185.1 uncultured Eubacteriales bacterium | reverse complement strand
TGCGTCTGGCGGGAGTCGAACCCACAACCTACGCCTTAGAAGGGCGTTGCTCTATCCTGTTGCGCTACAGACGCATAAACATACACCGCTGCTTACGTAGACAATGGAGCTAGCGAAGGGAATCGGACCCTCGTAACCAGCTTGGAAGGCTGGCGCTCTACCATTGAGCTACGCTCGCACATCACAAATGTTACTTTTCATTTTAACATAATGGATATATTTAGTCAAGAGAATTATTTAAAAAAGTGCATTTTTTTTGTCATTTATCCTATTGTGTACTAAATTTTAATAGTTTTTTGAATAAAGCAAAAAATATGTACTGGTGTAAAGTTTTGTCCAAACACTTGCAAAATATCTTTGTGTATGCTAATATTTACACATATTTGTTTTAGGAGATTCGATTATGGAAAAAACTTATATTATGCTCAAACCTGACGCTGTACGTCGCGGACTAATGGGCGAGATTATTAACAAGATAGAACGCAAGGGATACCAAATAACTGCAATGAAGATGTTTATGATGACGCCCGAATTATTACGTGAACACTATGCTCACATTGTAGATAGACCTTTTTACCCAGAGGTAGAGAAGTACATGCTCTCTGGTCCAGTTGTTGGTATGGTCGTTGAGGGTGAAAACGTCATTAAAGGTATGCGCAATTTTATGGGGCCTACAAAATATCTTGATGCTCCAGCAGGGACTATCCGTGGTGATTATTCTTGTAATGACCGTGAGAACCTTATTCATGGCAGTGACGCTCCTGAGACTGCAGAAGCGGAAATCAAACGCTTTTTTGGCCCTTCTAGTATTTAGATAAAAAGACTTTATCTATTAGATAAAGTCTTTTGTTTTTGTATTAATTTAAAAATATTTGTATTTTTGCAAGTTTTTAAAAACTTGTATTTTTTATTTATCTTTTAGCATATCTTGCAAGGTGCGCCATGATAGTAGAGCACATTTGACACGTGCTGGCATATTAGAAATATTCTCAAAAACTACGCTGTCCCCAAGTTTTTTGCGTTCAGCCAAGGTAATAGGTTGACGCTCAATCATTTTGATAAATATCTCTACAATTTCTTTTGCCTCATTTATAGTTTTACCAATGAGAGTTTGTAGCATAATAGACGTAGAACTTTGAGATATTGCGCAACCATGTCCTACAAAAGATGCATCTACTATCTTGTCGCCATCTAGTTCGAGTTTGAGAGTTATGTCATCTCCACAATTTGGATTATGCCCATGTAACGAACAGTTTGCTCCGTCAAGGTCATGCTTGTACGGACTATTTGCGCTATGTTCCATAACAAGGTCAGTGTAGATTTGGTTTAGTTCGTTTGTGTCCATAATTACTCCTTAATGTACTTTTTGAATGTCTCGTGCACATGCTCAAGTGCTTGTACTAGTCTGTCTATATCTTCGTGTGTATTGTATATTCCTAGTGACGCTCTACAAGTGCTTTCTAATCCTAATTTGCGCAACAGTGGTTGTGTGCAGTGGTTGCCCGAGCGTATGAATACGTTGTAAGCATCCAAAATGCTCGCTACATCGTGTGAGTGTATATTGTGTACATTAAAAGAGAATACTCCCGAGTGCTTTGTGTGGTCTTTTGTGCAATACAAGTTAATAAAACTAAGACTAGACAACTTGTTGTATGCATAGTCACTCAAATCTTGCTCAATTTCTTTTATACGGTCATAACCTATGTTTAAAAGATAATCTACGGCACTACCTAGACCCACTACACCACCAGCATTCTGTGTGCCGGCTTCAAATTTGTTTGGCAACTCTGCAAATGTTGCATCTTGTTCGTAAACGTATTCTATCATATCTCCACCAAGCAAAAATGGTGGCATTGTTTGTAGTAGTTCTTTTTTGCCATAGAGCACTCCCACACCCATAGGACCATACATTTTGTGTCCCGAAAAAGCAACAAAGTCTGCATTGCTCTTTTGTACGTCAAAAGGCATATGCGCAATGCTTTGCGAAATGTCTACGATGACAATAGCACCTACCTGATGAGCGCGCTTGATAATGTAGTCCACATCATTGATTGTGCCCAATACGTTAGATACGCTTGAGATTCCTACGACCTTTGTTTTTGGTGTAATCTTTGCATCTATCTCATCATAATCTAGACAATAGTCATCGTTTAGGTACATATAGTTTAGTGTCGCGCCCGTTTTGTGTGCTACCATTTGCCAAGGGACAATCATACTGTGGTGCTCCATGATAGATAGCACTATTTCGTCACCTTTGTGTAGGTTGCTTAGTCCATAACTATAAGCTACAAGATTTAGACTTTCGGTCGCATTTTTAGTAAACAAAATTTCTTCGTCATACTTTGAGTTGATAAGTTTTGCCACTTTGTGCCTTGCGTCGTTGTACATTTGGGTGGCAGTCACACTTAGCGAATAAGCTCCGCGGTAAGGGTTGGCATTATGATGTAGATAATAGTCGTTTACACTATCTAGCACTTGTTTTGGGTGCTGTGATGTGGCTCCCGAATCTAGGTATGCATATTCGTTGTTTTTTAGTATCTCAAAATCTGCTCGAATGTCGTTATTTGATTTCACTATTCAATCTCCTATCTATTTGTTTAAAAATTTCGTCTTTGAGTTTGCTGTCAAAAATGTTGTTAGTAATTGCGCTAAGTCTTGCCTTAACCAAAAGTTTTAATGCTTCGGCTGGGGTCAGTCCGCGTGAAGTGATGTAAAATAATGCTTGTGTGTCAATTTTTCCTGCACTCGACGCGTGCGAGCCTTTGACATCCTCCTCACCACATAGTAGCATTGGCAAGGCTTTTGATTTTGCTTTGGAGGAGAGGAGCATACAATACTCACTTTCGTCGCCAACACTTTTTTTTGCACCTTTTTGAAAGTCTATTGTGCCCTTGTAGTTCTTTTGAGCATTATCTAATAATGCACCAATTGTATTGAGTTTAGTTTTGCTTTTTGGTTGAGATAATACTGCCCAGTAGTTTAGGTCTAGCATTGCACTATTTGTTCCAAAGTACATTGAGTTTAGCGTAGTACTAGTGTTGCTACCTATATTACAAGATTTTATATTATGTGCTGTTATGTTGGTGGCAAAGTCTACCAAAGTGTAGTTTAGAGTTGCATTTTGTTCTTTTTGGTCATAGATACTCAAAAAGTTGTTGCCCGATATGTTAGAATATATGATGATATCTAGTTGACTATCTTTTTGTAGGTCAAGATACAGCATTCCATTGTGATAGCACTTTTTTTGTCCTGTGTATTTTAGAATAATTTGCGCTTTAACTTTTGGTTTAAGCACTATATTTAGTATATCCACAAGAGTATTGTTACGTGCGTCAAAATTAAATTCTACTACAACAGGAGCTTTTGTAGATTGATTAAAAATCAACTTTTTTGTGTAATTGGCATGTTGTTGTAGTATAGCATTTGGGGGAGTCATTGCACCTGTTGACAAAAGTTGGTAATCCCCTTTGCTGAGTGTAATATTATCAAAAGTAGATACTGGTATGTCGGTTAATTCGTCGTCTATCGCTAGATAGTTCATACCAAAATTACGTGATGTAGCTACGGGCGAAAAGTTGATTTTTTGCATTATCCTATACCTCCCTTTAACTCAAGATTAATTAATCTATTCATCTCTACTGCGTATTCCATTGGTAGTTCTTTGGATATAGGGTTTGCAAAACCGCGTACAATTAATGCACGTGCATCTTCTTCACTTAGTCCGCGACTCATAAGATAAAATATAGCACTGTCACTAATTTTACCAACCTTGGCTTCGTGCGAAAAGGTGATGTCGTTGGTTTCTATATTGTTAACAGGTATCGTATCACTACGTGAGATGTCATCTAGCATGAGCCCATCACAAGATACACTGCATTGTGCACCTTGTGCTGTTGGCAGAATACTAACGAGACTGCGATATGTCGAAATGCCGCCGCTTTTACTGATACTACGTGCGTTAATAACACTTGATGTGTTACGTCCCAAATGTACTGCCTTAAAGCCTGTGTCTAGGTTTTGTCCCGCCCCCGCGAAACTAATACCAGTGTACTCAGTGCGCGCGTTGTCACCCTTTAGGATACTCATAGGGTAGAGCATAGATATCTTGCTCCCAAAACTCCCACTAACCCAATCTACTTGTGCGTTCTTGTCTATAATGGCTTTTTTTGTATTTAGGTTAAGCATGTTTTTTGACCAGTTCTCAATGGTAGAGTATCTAAGATATGCATTATCTTTGACAAACAACTCCACACAACCAGCATGCAAGTTGATTTTACTGTATTTTGGCGCGCTACATCCCTCAATAAAGTGCAAGCTTGCGCCCTCATCTACAATAATGAGGGTGTGCTCAAATTGTCCACTTTCGGGCGAGTTTAGGCGATAATATGACTGCAAAGGCATTTCTAGTTTGACTCCCTTTGGCACGTACACAAAACTACCACCACTAAACACTGCGTAGTGTAGCGCAATAAACTTATGGTCGGAAAGTGGCACACAACGTGAAAAATATTGCCTAACAATATCAGGGTACTCTTTTATGGCGCTGTCTATATCCGTGTAGATTACCCCTTGTTGCAATAATTCTTGCTTGATAGAGTGGTAGACAACTTCGCTGTCATATTGTGCACCTACACCTGCTAGATATTCGTGTTCTGCTTGAGGTATACCTAGTTTGTCAAATGTATCTTTAATGTCCGTAGGGACGTCGTCCCAACTTGCTTTTATGTCTGTGTTTGGTTTAACGTAGGTGGCAATGTTGTTCATATCCAATTCACTTAGGTCTGGCCCCCATGTAGGTATATCTAGTTTGTAATAAAGCTCTAGTGCTTTTAGGCGAATCTCTAGCATCCATTTTGGCTCGTTCTTTTGACGAGATATCTCGGTCACGATGTCTTTGTCCAGCCCCTTCTTTATCTTAAAGGCATAGTCGTCTTTTTTGTGAAAGTTGTAGATGTTTTGGTTGGGTTCGTCTAATTTTATTTTTTTCATTTTGCACCGCCCTTAAAGGCGTTGTAACCGTCACGCTCAATCTGTGCAATTAATGTTGAGTCACCAGTGTGAACGATTCGTCCGTCTACCAACACATGTACAAAATCTACGTTTAGATATTCTAGTATCCTAGATGAGTGTGTAATAATTACAATTGCGTTGTCATTGTTCTTAAACATTTTTATGCCTTTGGATACTGTACGAATGGCATCTACATCTAGCCCCGAGTCCGTTTCATCAAGTATTGCTAACTTTGGCTTTAGACTTAGCATCTGCAAAATCTCGCTCTTCTTTTTTTCACCGCCACTAAAACCAACGTTTAGGTCACGACTCACGAGGGCGGGGTTCATATCTAATTGTTGGGCAGTATCCATCAATTCTCTTCTTAGATTAAGAGCAGTAGTTTTGTCGCCTTGCTTTGCTCGTGCTGTTTTGATAAAGTTAAAAGTAGATATCCCTTCCAATTCGATGGGTTGCTGGAATGACATAAATATGCCCATACGTGCCACTTGGTCGGTAGTTTGGTCACCTATGTCTTGCCCCAAAAACGAAAGAGTACCTTTGTCTATTGTATATGCAGGATTACGCAAAATAACATTTCCAAGCGTTGTCTTACCAGCACCGTTTGGTCCCATTATCACATGCGTCTCACCAGTATTTACTGTCAAATTTAATCCATTTAAGATTTGTTTGCCATTAATACTGGCAAAAAGGTCTTTTATCTCCAAAAGTTTTGTCATATTTTCTCCTAAAAAATAATTCCTACTAATTTAGTATGAATTATTTTACAACATATATTAGTGTTTGTCAACATTTTTATGTTTGTCTATAAGGTTTTTTACACTTACACTAGATAGATAATCATTAATAAGGTCATTGAGAGTGGACCACACATCACCACCAACACATTCGCCTTTGCGTGGGCAGGTGCTGTCGCATGAGATTTTGTCATCTATTTCGCCAGTCGCTTGCAAAATGTCTCGTACGCTAATTTCGCGTGCATCTTTGGCCAATTTATATCCTCCGTCTTGTCCACGTTGCCCACAAAGTATATTTGCTTTGGTTAGTTTGCCAGCAATTTGTTCGGCATATTTGATGGATATATTTTGTCTTGTTGCCACTTCCTTTAGTGACACAACGCCATTATTTTTTGCAATATCTACCACAATACGTACTGCATATTTACCCGCTGTACCAATCTTCATTTATTTTTCTCCTTTTGTGTTATCTTAGCATATTTTTGTTGTTATTGCAACTTGTGACTTGTGTTTAACAAAAAAGTATGCATTTTGGCATACTTATAACTTAGTTTTTGCTATTTATTAATTCTCTAAAGATTTTTTCGTATTCTAGTGCTACTTGATGCCAAGATTGTCCAATTAAGTTGGTAGTATTGTTGCTAACTTGTTTTAATAGCGCTTTGTCATTGACTATTTTGTAGATACGTTCGGCATATGCACTCAAATTGTTATCTGACACAAACCCGGTTTGGTTGTCTATTATTCGCTCGCTTGCGCCAGTGTTAGCGAGGACTAATGCAGGGGTGTGGTTTTGCCCAGCCTCCAGAACAACCAAACTATCGTTGTCAAAAGTAGAAGGAAAGAGTAGTAGGTCACAGTTTGCATACATTTTGGCAAGCTCTTTTGGGTCACCTATGAACCCAGTAAATACTATATTGTCTAGTACGTTCTCGTTTTTGGCAATGTGTTGTAATTTCTTTTTGTATGGCCCAGCCCCAACAATATAAAAACGAAAATTAACAAAGCCTTTTTCACGTTTTAACAACCC
>ONVD01000051.1 GCA_900321185.1 uncultured Eubacteriales bacterium | reverse complement strand
TGCAATTGTGTATTTTGTATTCGCTGGTCAAGACATCAATTTGACACTCCACAACGGATATTTATGGTCTATCACTGGTGTGTTGGTGCTGTTGGTAATAATCTATATGCTAGTACAATGGGCAAATAATAAAGAGATATTTAAGAGTGACAAAAAAAAGAGTGACAAGCCAGACCAACAGTTTTTTGACAGCCGTTGGCTGACCCAAGCCGAAATGGACAAAAAATACTGCGGTTGTTGGTTTCGTGAATTAAAGAATCAAAAAGCTGGTATACCATTGCGAGCGGAACTAACACCTCACGGACTGAGGGTCAACCTTTTGCAACAAGATTGGCAGACACTGATTATTGGTACTACTGGTAGTGGTAAAACGTCAGCAATCATCATTCCTACTATACAAATCTTGTCTTCTACCAAAACCAAGCCGTCACTACTCATTAACGACCCAAAAGGTGAATTGTACCAAAAGGACTACAACAAACTAGTATCTGAGGGGTACGAGATAAGGGTATTTGACCTACGCGACCCCTACAGGAGTACACGTTGGAATCCTATGGAACGAGCCTACCTAGACTATCAACGAGCACTAAACCTACGTAAAGAGGTCAAGGTACACCACGGTGACAACCCAGCAGATACACCAAAGATAAAGATAATCAGTGATACCTATAATACTGAGTGGTACGAATTTAACCACATAGCATATCCAAACAAAGAATCTCTTGAGATGGAAATTAAGGCACTGAGCCAACAATTGATTACCAACGCACAAGAGACACTCAATGACCTAGCAACAGTACTGTGCCCCAACAATCCTAACGAGAGTGACCCACAATGGACGAACGGTGCGCGTGACTTTATTAATGCAGTAATGTTAGCCATGCTCGAAGACAGTGCTGACCCACGCCTTGGCATGACTAAAGAAAGATTTAACTTATTCAATGTATACAATATATGTAGTTTGCGTGACCCAGGTAAAAAGCAATATGAGACACTGCAAAACTATTTTAACGGACGT
Organism: uncultured Eubacteriales bacterium; assembly: GCA_900321185.1. GTDB lineage: Bacteria > Bacillota > Clostridia > Christensenellales > UBA1242 > RUG666. The sequence goes on along the minus strand of ONVD01000051.1, from coordinate 2,188 downwards.
GACAAACTCTCACCTGCATTCAAAAAAGCAGCGCCAATCATCAACAACGCCGAGGGTACTACAAGTGGCTATATGGGAATTGTATCACAGAGCATATCTATCTTTGCTGATGACGGCGTCAGTTATGCCACAAGTGCTGACGAGCTTCATTTTGATGACATAGCAGACAAGCCAACAGCAATATTTATCAAAGTCCCAGACGAAAAAGAGAACCGCCACTCTATTGCTGCTATGCTTATTTTGCAACTTTACAAGACATTAGTTGGCGTAGCAGAACAAAACGCACGTGAAAACGGCGGAAACCAAACACTGCCTAGACCCGTGTACATGATACTAGATGAATTTGGTAACTTACCTGCTATACCAAAACTAAACAGTGTTATTACAGTCGGTCGTGGTCGTAAAATTATCATGATAATGGCAGTACAAGACTTTAACCAACTCAATCAAAACTATGGTGACGGTGTTGCTCAAACTGTGAGGAGTAACTGTAACGTCCAAATCTATGTAGGTACATCTGACCCTAAGACCAAGGAAGAATTTAGTCAGCGTTGTGGTCAAACATCTGTAGATGTCAAAAACACTAGTGAGAGCAAAGGTAAAGACAGCAACAGTAAGACCACATCCACCAGCAAGGCCAGTCGTGCATTAATTACCCCAGACGAATTAGGATTGTTAAAGCGTGGAGAGATAATAATCTCGATCTATGGTGACTACGCGATGCGTACGACATTTACACAATACTTTAATGCACCACAATATGACCAGACCATCAAAGAGGACGAGTACGTGCCTAGCAAGTACCTAGACAAAGACCTTATCTACTACGACGTCAAGAGACGTAATAATATCGTGTTAGAGCAAGATATTGACGACGACTTTGACTTTTAGTTAATAAAAAGCAAAAAATCTAACATAGCATTTGTTGGATTTTTTTGTTTATCTCACATCCAGTTGCCGAAAAATTTGGGCTTTGTCTTAGCATAGATTAGGCATATTATTTTTTTGTAAAATTTGGTGTATGCACTCTAACGACCCACTTATCTTGAGCGTATTTGTTGTAGGTGTATTTGATACTTATGCAAAATTTTTCACAATATTATTTAAACACGCAAACTAAGTTTTAAAAAAGTGTAACATAGTCACATATTTTGTAAAATTATTTTCATACTAAATATTGATAAAATTTGATAAAATACGCCTTTTTTAGTTGTGTTTTTACGTATAAATTGATAAACTATTTTATGTATAAAATTTACAAATTTTGTAAGTTTGGTATAGACAAAAATAGACAAATTTTGGGTGTAAAAAAGAGGAGAATCGAATGACTAAAACAAAGAGTGTTAGTTTTTTTCAAACGCTTATGATAATAGTTGCCACCATACTAGCAGTGGCTGGCATTAGCGTTTTGACAAATATACGTAATATAGACAACACAGCAGGCGCAATCAACCCAACATACGCAAATGCATATATCTACAAATATACAAGTACGTGGGACGATAATAGTAGTCAATGGGGTACGCCGACCGAAGAGATTAGCTCAAAAACGTCTATCAACGTAAACTCACCTGTATTGTTGAACATGCCTACAATTACAGAGACTGAAGACAAAAACATATATACGCTAACTTGGTATGGAATAAGATTTGTGTTGGGCGATAACACCAACCGCATTAGTTCGTTGACTGGACGTGTAAGGCTAAATGGCGTAGCAATTCGTGCGAATGCCAAGACAACAATAGCAGACAACGGCGTTGTGCCATACCACGAATATTGGATACAAAATATCTATGCCGTGACAGAAAACTATTTTGAAAATACCAATACCAAAACTGATACCAAATCCAAGGAATACCGTGCCGATCAATTACTGTCTGGTAAGTCAAAGATTGAGATAGCAGAGGCAACAAAAGATGCTACCGACGATGATAAAGAAACAACAACTACAACAACTAACGAAGACGGCTCTATTACCATAACAACTGTAACTATAGAAAATGGTAGTACAACTACAACAACTGAAACTTACACTCCTACTACAGTGTTTGCTATGTACTACACAGACGGCAAAGCAGTTAGTGACCTAGAGGGGCGCTTTGGCATATCTTATACTTATGCTCCAGAGGGCGGTAGTTCGACAATCAATGAGACTTTTTCATTCGACATGCTGACCAGTAAATCACAC
>ONVD01000053.1 GCA_900321185.1 uncultured Eubacteriales bacterium | reverse complement strand
CTATGTTAAAACCAAATTCTTCACCACCCAATAGCCCGCAAGCACAACCCCAATACCATGTAACCTTGTATGGCCACACGCCACGTCCCCAATCTAAGATTGCACGACTATCATTTGGCATAAATTTTATTTCAACATCTCCAATCTTAAAGTATCCCATAGCCTTAAAGCCTACAGTTTTTTGATTGAGATAAAAATGTTTTTCTTGTAAAAAGGGCGTTGCAACAACAATACTGTCGGCTGGCTCGTTGCTAAGTAATATATCTCCAGTCAGTGATTTGCCATTCTCAAAGTTAGGAAAGTCAAAGACGATATGACGTGTCTTGCCGTTATTGTCAAAACACATACCAGCCTTAGATGTTGCAATAAAGGTTTTACCTATTTTGCTAGTGCGAGGCATATCTGTTTTGCCCATTGTCATAAGGCGTGATACACTTTTTGTCAGTTCTTTGCCCGCCTTGAGATTGATGACACTAGCGCTAACCAGCCCCATATAACTATTGTCGGCAATGGTTAGGGCAAGGGCAAATTCTTTGTTGTAGATAAGGTAATAGTCCCATTCTTTGATTCGTAATTTGTTGGAGCGGATATCCGTACGGTCGTAGTCAAATAACATAGTGGTCGCATATCCAGGCTCTATTAAGTTACCATTGTCATCTAGCAGTGGCGTCCATTTTGTGATTTGATGTTGCATACTACCTCCGCTTTGTTATTTTAATTTTTTTACATAACTGCGTCTACGTCTCACCAAAGTTGTTTCGTAATCTTTGTTAAAGATTGACTGTATCTGAAAGTTGTCTTCCAATTGACAGTTGGTCTCCAATATCTTTACTTTACGCTTAATCAGTCTCTCGGTCATGTTGCGGAAGATTAATGCCGTAACACCCTTGTCGCGGTATTCTTTTTTGACACCTATTAGTCCCAAATCTACGACGTCGGGGTGGTGTATGTTATGTAATACTGGCACAAATCCAACTGGTAGCAATCTGCCATGTGCTTTTTGCATTCCTTTTGCTATGGCAGGGAAGGCAATACCAACAGCCACAACATTGTCGTCTTTGTCAACGATAACTGAGATAAAGTCTTTGTCAATCATCAATTTAAATTGCATTAGCAAACCTTTGCGTACTTTGTCTGTGAGTGGTACTGTGGCATAAAGGTCATTGTATGCTTCGTCCAGTAGGTCAAATATCTGTTGGTGATATTTGTCCACCAGTTCGGCAGTGCTTTTTGGCTGTACCTCGTGAATGTTTAGACGTCGAGCAATAAGGTCGGCAAGTTTTGATGCTCTGACATCAGGAATTGCTGTTGGCACTTTGACTTGATATTCTAGCCAATCTACATCTTTTTTGTAACCACATCTTTCCATCATGGGGTAATAATATGGATAACTGTATTGTGTCTCAAAGGTGGATAGTTTGTCAAAACCGTCTACCAAAAGTCCCTCACGTTCTAGGTCGTTAAATCCAAGTGGGCCGTGTATACTATCCATACCTTCGGATTGTGCCCAATTTTCGACGGCATCTAACGTAGCCTTGGCTACGTCATAGTTGTTGATAAAATCCAGTCTAGATATACGTGCTTTTTTCTCATTGTATTTTTTGTTGTAGTTGTATTGAATGATACCAGCTACTCTACCAGATAGTTTACCGTCTTTGTAAACTAAAAAACATTGGGCCTTTGCGTCTTCACCCAAGTGGGCACTCTTTTTGGGAGTGAATACCGAGAGTTCGTCTGAACGAATAGGGGGCACATAATATTTATTGCTTTTGTAAAGTTTAGGTTGGAAATCTACAAATTGTTTAAGTTGTTTTTTTGTAGTAACAGGAACTACGGTAATCATCAATATCCTTCTTTTCTTAAAAAATGTACTATATCTAATAATATACGATTTTGATAATTTTATCAAGTAAAATAAAACAATTTGTTTGTTTGGAGGCATAATAAAGGTTGATTTTAAGATAAATTTGATGTACTATTTTGATTTTTAGTCCTTTGGGGGCGGTTATTTTGTGTTTTTGGGTTGACAAAATATGTGGTTTGTTATATAATAACTTTTGTATCCGCACAAATCAGGTGATAAATGTAACCATGAGTGGTTGCTACCGAATTTTGGCGAGGTTGGTTAGAGGGAGGAAAAATTATGTACGCAATCATTAGTTGTGGTGGCAAGCAATACAAAGTTAGTGCTGGCGATATTATTACAGTAGAAAAGTTAGAACAACAACCAGACACAAAACTTACATTGCCTGCACTACTTGTTAGCGACGACAAAGGTGTGACAGTAGGTCACCCTACAGTCGATGGGGTTGTGGTTAATGCAACCGTGATTGAGCAAGGCAAAGGAGAAAAAGTTGAGATTGCCGTTTACAAAAAGATGAACGGGCATCACCGCGCTCAAGGTCACAGACAACCTTATTCAAAGATTAGAATTGATAGTATCAAATAATCTGCGAGGAAAGTATGACAAAAGTAAAAGTTTTCAAAAAAGGTTCAGACTTTACACGTATTACGTGTGACGGTCATACTGGTTATGGCGTCGAGGGTGAAGATATTGTTTGTGCAGCGCTGTCTAGCATTGTGCAAACCGCATCACTTGGCATGCTGAGTGTGGCTGGCGCAAACATACATATAAAGCGTAATGACAAAGAGGGCTTTTTTGAGATAATTATTCCAGAGCAATTGCCAGATAATGTAGCACATGATGTGCAAGTGATTTTTGCAACTATGATGTGTGGCATTACAGATTTGCATGAGGAATATAGTGATTTTATAGATTTGGAGGTGTGTGATGTTCTTTAACATTCAGTTGTTTGCTCACAAAAAGGGACAAGGAAGCACTAAAAACGGTCGTGACAGTATTTCTAAGCGTCTTGGTATCAAGCGCAACGATGGCACTAGTGTAAAGGCTGGTGAGATTATTGTTCGTCAACGTGGTACTCAGGTTTACCCTGGCAAGAATGTTGGCATGGGCAAAGATTTTACTTTGTTCGCACTTGTTAATGGTGTTGTCAAGTTTGACAGATTTCAAGACAACCGTAAGAGAGCAAATGTAGTAGAAGACGTAGCAGAAACAAAGACTGCAAAATAAATAAACATTTAGTTTTATTCACTATTTTTAAAACTAATCAAAAGACCTACACAAATAGGTCTTTTTTGTTAATTGTTAAAATGTTTTTTAGTACTATGCAGGTTGTACTATGCACATTTTCTCTAAAATATTTTATTAGTTGATAGTACTATGCAGTGGTGCATAGTACTATATTAGAATATAATCTAATATTATCTATCCAAAAACTTGAAAAAAATCTTTTATTATAGTATACTAACATCTAGAGGAATTTTTATGAGATATACAATAGATAATAACGACATACTAGTTACTGACGCTCAATGTTTTGACCCAGAGTCCACTTTGTGTAGTGGTCAAGTATTTAGGTTTGGCAAAAAAGAGGGGGTATGGTATGTGATTTCGGGGGACAAGATAGCAAAAATTCACACTATAGCCCCTAATAATTATAAAATTGTGACAAATGATGCAAAATACTTTGTAAATTATTTTGACTTTGGCACAAATTATGATACAATAATATCTAGATTGAGTGAAAACAGTGTTTTATTGCCCGCTCTGTCTTATGGTCGAGGCGTTAGGTTGATGCATCAACCCATCGTTGAGACTATCATCAATTTTATCATTTCGGCAAACAATAATATTCCACGTATCCAAAAGGCGCTGAATAGCCTTTCATCCCGATTTGGCACAAATTGTGGCGAGTATCACGCTTTTCCTACACTACAAAGTTTGAGCAATGTTACGCAAAAAGATTTTGAGAGCTTTGGGTGTGGTTATCGCGCGCCTTATCTAGTAGATACCATTCATAGACTTGAGACAGATTTTGATATCGACAAACTTTGTTCTATGGATACTCAAGATGCCCGAGAGTATCTTATGACACTCAAAGGTGTAGGACCAAAAGTAGCAGATTGTATTTTGCTGTTTGGTTTGGGTAAACGCAATGTATTCCCTGTGGACACGTGGATACAAAAAGTTTATCTAGAGGATTTTGGTGGCGAAATGATTAGTCGCAAACAAATCTCAAAGTTTTTTGTAGACATGTTTGGTGATTTGTCGGGCTATGCGCAACAATATGTGTTTTATTACAAACGCAAAAATATTCACTTGATAAAACAAAAATAGGAGATTTTTAAAATGGATAACATAGCATTGTTAATAGACATAGACAACGCAAAGGTCAGTTTGTCTGTGTTTAAAGAAATCTTACACCAATTGAGGAATAAAGGGAATCTAATTTATTGTAAAGTTTATGGTTTTAATGAGCGTAAACATATAAAGTTTGACGAGGTAATAGAAAAATATGGTTTTGATTCGGCACCAACCATGAGATACAAAAAACGTGCAAAGTCTCAGTTGGATATGCGTATTATCATTGATGCTGTCAAGATGTTTTATACTATGCCACACATTGATACATATTGCTTTATTGCTGGTGATGGCGATATGGTACCTTTGCTCAGTTATCTAAAAGCAGGTGGTAAGCATCTAATAACAGTTGCAAATGATGTTGTAGATGGTAATGACCACATGTATGACGAAAAATTTGAGTTAAACGTTAAATATTCTCGCCCTGTAAAACTATCCAAAAAGCAATTAAACGAGAAGTTAAAAGATTTGTCCGAACGTACTACCCAAATAATGTCTAGTGGCAAGAGTAGTAAGGCAGAACGCAACAAACTGATTGAGGAGATTGAGGGCATTTTGGCAGATAAGCCTGAAGATGTCGATTCCGATGAGCAAAGTTTGTACGAAAGCCTTGAGAGCTTGCTTGAGCTTATTCGTCTATAGTTTTGCACAATTTTGTGTGCAAAAGTGGATAATTTGCGTAAGGATATAACAAAAATCGCGGATTTTTAAAAAATCCGTGATTTTTTTGTAGATTATATCTTGCGTGATTTTAGAATTTTTTTCTCCACTAAGGCGATGATAAGATACATAAGACTTGCGAGTATACACAACAAAACTATGCTTGCCATAACCAAGTCCAACTGAAACACTTGACTGCCATAAACAATAAGATAACCAAGTCCAGCACTACTTACTAGATATTCTCCAATAATTGTGCCAACCCAACTCATTCCTACATTAATTTTTAGTATTGACACAAATTGTGGCAAAGCGTTTGGCAATATTAACTTTGTCAATATCTGCCATTTGTTTGCGCCCATACTCTGCATAAGTAAGATTTTATCCTTTTCACATTCGGTGAATGCATTTAACATAGAGATAATTGTAATAATTATCAAAACCAATACGCAAATGGTGATTATACTTTGTAGTCCTGCACCTACCCAAATGATAATTAAAGGGCCCAAGGCAATTTTTGGTAGTGAGTTTAGTACTACGATGTACGGGTCGAGTATTTTTCGTAGTTTTTCGCTCCACCAAAGTGCAATTGCAATGACCAAGCCTAATATTGTGGCTATCACAAAGCCCATTATTGTTTCGTAGAGTGTGATACCCATATGATACCACAAATCTCCACTTTGTGCCAACAGCACAATAGTATTGAGAATGCGACTAGGACTACTAGTTATAAACGTGTTGATAAGCCCCAATTTACCCAAAATCTCCCATATTGCTAAAAATGCAATTAGTAGAAAAATTTGTGTAGACAATATCGTTGCTCTATCTTTTTTTAATTTGCGTAAAAATTTTGCATGTTCTTTTGAAAATTGTAAATTTTTATCCAAATTCTATGCCAACTCCTTCCAAATCTGTGTTTGGTAATCAAAAAACTTGGTTTGAGTTTTTCTTTGTGAAGGTGGTTTGGTTTTGTCTAATTGTATTTCTATTACTTTTTTGACGTGACTTGGTCTATGGGATAGTACTATCACGCGGTCACACATGGAGATAGCTTCTGTAATATCATGAGTGACCAACAAACTAGTCATATTTTCGTTTTTAATGATTTGAGATATATCATCAATGACGTGTTGACGTGTTTGATAGTCTAATGCTCCAAACGGTTCATCCAAAAGTAATAACTGTGGTTTTAGTACAAGTGTACGAATTAATGCTACACGCTGACGCATTCCACCAGATAGTTCATTTGGGTATTTGTCTTTAAAGTCATAGACGCCATATTTTTTTAGCAGTTCTATTGCTTTTGTTTTGTCAGATTTGCCTTTGTTGAGTTCCAAACCCAAATTAACATTTTGTAGTATTGTGCGCCAAGGGAAAAGTAAATCTCGCTGAAACATATATCCAATTTTTGTCTTACTAGAATTTATGTTTTCGCCATTTATCAAAACTTCACCACGACTCGGTGTTAGTATTCCAGAAATCAAAGACAACAGTGTAGTTTTGCCACAACCGCTTGGGCCAACCAAACCAACAAATTCACCCGAGTTTACGCAAAAACTAATGTTGTCTATGGCGCAAGTTTCGTCTGTTTTGCTGTGGTAATTTAGCCCGATATCTTTAATTTCTAAAAGTGGTAACATTATCTCCTCCTTAGTGCTTTTTTGTAAGATTTAACCTACATTGTCAGTATATTAAAAAGCCTTGGTAAGTGTTACCACAAAACCTTATTTTTAGTTTATATAAGTATGTGTGCTTAAATCTTGTACAAAATTAAAAAAATGCAATAAAGTTGCAATTTTTTAGGTACTATGCACTATATTTTTGTGTGTTTAGGTATTATGCATATAAATTTTTAAGAATATATTTAGACAAAATAACAACAAATATTTTGGTATATTTTTAGGTTGTTAGCCAACAATAGTTTTGACCATTGGAGGCGGATATGAAAAAAGTGGTTATTTGTGGAATCAACACGGCGACTTTACCAAAATTAAGTAATGCCGAAATAGATGAGTTAATGCAAAAAATAAAAACGGGAGACCAAAAGGCAAAGCAAAAATTTATTTATGCCAATATGCGCCTAGTGCTGTCTGTGGCTCAACGCTTTTTACACAAAAAATATGATGCGGACGATTTGTTCCAAGTTGGTTGTGTGGGACTCATTAAGGCAATAGACAATTTTGACGTGTCATTAGGAGTAAAGTTTAGCACATATGCAGTACCTATGATAATGGGGGAGATTCGTCGCTTTTTGCGAGATAACAATGCCGTACGTGTTAGTCGAAGTTTGCGAGATATTGCTTATCGAGCGTTACAGTCTCGAGAAAAGTTAAGCGCCACTCTCGAACGTGACCCAACAGTGGACGAGATAGCCAAAGACCTAGACTGTCCGTATATGGATGTGGCTTGTGCTTTGGATGCTATCAGCGAGCCTATGAGCCTAAGCGAACCTATCTTTACGGATGACCAAGATGAAATGGAATTGGGTGACCATATTACAGACGAATTTAATATAGACGAAAAGTATCTCAATAATGTTAGCATAAAAGATGCTATTGCCACATTATCACCACGTGAAAAGCGTATTTTGTTGCTTCGTTATTATGTTGGCAAGACGCAAGTCGAAGTTAGCCAAGAGGTTGGTATCAGCCAAGCGCAAGTCTCGAGACTCGAAAAATCTGCCTTAAATGTAGTTAAAAAGTTTGTAAGTTAATTTGAGCAACAACTGCTCAAATTTTCATATATTAATATATCTATGTTTGTAAAAAGGAAACAGATATATTGGAAATTAGTTATTGCGAATTGCGTTCTAAAACAGTTATAAATTTGTCAGATGGCAGAAAACTTGGACGCATAATAGACCTTGTGTATGATGAGTGTACCGCCAAAGTATTGGGACTAGTTGTCCCAAGTGCTCGTTCGTTTGGTGGAATATTTAAGGGGCGCGAAGATATTTTTATCCCATATCACTGTATTTGCAAAATTGGTGAAGATACTATTTTGGTAGAATTAGGACAACCAAACACCGCTAGACAACAACCACAAAATAGTGTATATAGTTATGCAATTACTCAAAATAAATAAAAACACTTTACAAAATGTCCTTTTTTGTATAAAATCTACCTAAGAGTAGGTGATTTAATGAAGTGTAAGTTTTGTGGATACAAGGATAGCAAAGTTATTGACAGTCGAACTAGCGAAGACAATATGACTGTTAGACGTCGTAGAGAGTGCCCAAATTGTGGCAGACGCTTTACAACATTCGAAGAGTACGAAACAACACCGATTTTGGTCATCAAACGTGACGGTACTCGTCAAGCGTTTGACAAAGAAAAACTCAAGCGTGGTATCATCAAAGCGTGCGAAAAGCGTCCTGTCAGCATGAATCAAATAGAAGACATAGTGAATACCATTGAGCGTGAAATCAACAATTCACTAGTGCAAGAGATAGACTCAAATGCTATTGGCGAAAAGGTAATGAATCAACTAAAAAAAGTAGACGAGGTTGCCTATGTTCGTTTTGCATCTGTCTATAGACAGTTTAAAGACATATCCAATTTTATAGAATTGTTAGATAATTTTAAAAAAGATGTAACAAAATAGCATTTTCTTTTTAGATAGGTATTTACAAATCACAAAAAGCATGTTATAATGCAAAAAAAACGTGAGTAGAGGTTTTTTATGGGAAATAACGAAAACGACAAAAATGACAGAAATAAGTATCAAGGGTTGGATGCCTTTTTAGCTCCCGAAGACCGTTTGCCACCCAAAGAAAAACCAGTAGAAAAGTATAACAAACCGTTACTTCCACGCAAAGTAGTAAAAAGACTTTGCGATGATGATTTGTTGGATATCTTGTCCACATTGTGGGGGCTTGACCGTAATAAAATAGAAGTATCGAGTCTGAAACAAACATACTATGAAAATCATAAGTTGGTTCCAATTTCGTTTAATTCCTATCAGTGTTCTACCGGCGATGTACAGTATATTCCTTATGTAATATTTTCAGTAGAATATTATGGTAAACTCACCTCTGAGCAACTATCCAACTTGCCTAATTTGAGCCGAGACTACACGGGGTGCTACACTCTTAAAGGTAATGTATATATTTCGGGTTGTTGTATCAAAGATTCAAGGTTTCCCAAGGACAGAGAATTGCGAGTTAAGAAAGATTTTACTAAAGACTTGCAACAGATGATTCTGGATAGACATGATGCCATGGATGATAAATGCTCTAATCAAGCAAATCATATTAATAAATAAGAGCGAAACGAATGAAAAACAAAAAAATATTTATGTGAATATCCCTACTCATATTATAGAAAAATTAAAAGAACAAGATATAATTGATATTTTGTCTAATATTTATGGACTAGAATGCGACAAATTAGAAGTAAAAAATTTAAAACGTGTCCCTGCACACTTGTTATCTATGTTTTATAAAGAATCAAACAAAAAATATTTAAAGTATGTTGGGTCAAAAGCACTATTTACTGTGGTGACCAAGATTCAGTTATTTCCCAACCAAACTTCCCAATTGAAACACAACAAGTAGGCAAATACAAGTGTTGTTTTATGGAGTGGTGAATAGTTCTAATCTTATGATTTTTGAACGTTTCAAAAAACACCAGCACACAAACACTATGATATTGAGTTTTATTCAAAAAAATTATCTAAAACCCTAGAGGACAATTATTATTCTAGAGAAAACGGATTCGAAAAAAATAAATTAATCTCAAAAAAGATAATACGTCTGTATTATTTTTTGTTTGTTTAATGATGTAAATAAAGCATAAAAAGTTAATATATTTATATTATTTAACATGTTCAAGTGATGATATTTTTTGTAAACAGTTGATTGTTTGGGTAAAGTGTGTTAAACTGATAAATAAAACTTTAAAAGGAGCAATAATATGCAAAAGCCTGTTGTCGCAATTGTTGGTAAACCTAACGTAGGCAAATCTTCATTTTTTAATCGTGTTACGGGCAAACGTATTAGCATTGTTGAGAATACTCCAGGTGTGACACGCGACCGAATCTATGCTGATGCAGATTGGGCGGGTAAGTCTATGACACTTGTAGATACTGGCGGAATATCATTAGACAAAAATGATGAGTGGCAAAAGCATATTTTATACCAAGCAGAACTTGCGATAGATGTGGCTGATGTGATTATCTTTATTGTAGATGGTCAAACCGAACTTACGCACGAAGACCTTAATGTAGCGCAGATTTTACGAAAGTCCAAAAAACCTGTTGTAGTCGCTGTCAACAAGTTGGATACTCTAGACCAAGATAAGTTGATGCCTTTTTATGAGTTGGGATTAGGCACACCTATTGGTATGTCTTGTGAGCATGGTCTAGGAGTAGGCGATGTATTGGATGCAGTAGTATCCAAGTTTACACGTATTGTTTTTAGTACCCAAGAAGACAAAACCACAAAAGTTGCAATTGTTGGTAGGCCAAATGTAGGCAAAAGTAGTATGACTAACAGGCTTTTGGGTGAGGAGCGAGTGGTCGTTAGCAATGTTGCTGGTACTACGAGAGACGCCATTGACGTCCCCTTTAGATACAACAACAAAGATTACATTTTGATTGACACGGCAGGTATTAGGCGCAAAAACAAGATAGATTATTCGTCTATTGAGGGCTACAGTGTGATGCGTTCGTTGGGCGCAATACGCCGTGCTGATGTTGTGGTTTATGTGTTGGATGCTAGTGAAGAGATTAGTGAACAAGATGTGCGTGTATTGGGTTATATTCATGAGCAGGGCAAGCCAAGTGTGGTTGTGTACAACAAGTGGGATTTGGTGGAAAAAGACACACATACAGTCGAACTCTACAAGCGAAAACTTAGTGAAGCGCTAAAGTTTATGGATTACTTTGTAGTGCAATATATTAGCACACTTGATGGTACTCGCTTTGGACGAGTTATGGAGAGTGTAGAGTATGTTTTAACAAATGCACGTCAAACGATACAGACAAGTACTCTAAATGATATTATTCACGATGCGGTTTATTCATTCTCACCACCATCCAAATCTGGTAAGAGCCTAAAGATTAATTATGCCACACAGATTGGCACTGAACCGCCAACGTTTGTGTTGTTTGTCAACAATCCAGACCTTATGCACTTTTCTTACTTAAGATATCTAGAGAATTGTCTTCGCAAAGCAAAAAACTTTGAAGGCACACCTATTCGTTTGATAGTTCGTGCCAAATCTAAGGAGGCCTAGCGCATGAATTATTGGTTACTTGCTTTGGTTGTTGTGGTGTCCTACTTTATTGGCAATGTCAATTTTGCTAGGATTTTGTCTAAGACCAAGCATGTCGATATAACCAAACAAAGTTCTGGCAACCCTGGTGCTACAAATATGTATCGCACTTTTGGACCAAAATTGGGCTATCTAACTCTGCTGTTAGATGCAATCAAGGGTGTTTTGTCAGCCTTGCTAGGGCTATTTGTAATAGGACATGGAGATTTGCATAGTACCCAAGCACTCATTGGTATTTATTCTTGTGGACTATCTGCAATGTTGGGACATTGTTTCCCTGTGGTTTATGGCTTTAAGGGTGGCAAGGGCGTCTCGACAATGTTGGGAGTGTTTTTGGTATCTATGCCTTGGGTAGCAATCATATGCTTTGTTTTGGGGCTTGTTTACGTATTCTTCTTTAAGTATATTTCTGTTGTATCTTTGTTAATGGTAACAGTATTTGTTATTTACCAAAACGTAATATTACCTGAGCCCAATTTGGCAATCTCACTCTTGACTTTTGCTATTTGGGTATTGACATGGTGGGCACATAGGGCAAACATAGAGAGATTGCTGGTAGGTAAGGAAAATCCAACTAATATCGGCAAAAAAATAAAAAAAGATATAGCACAGCAACAAAAACGTGATGAACACAAAGAGGTCGTTGCGGAAAAGATAGAAGAAAAAATTGAGAAAAAAGAAGTAAAAGCCGAGCATAAAGAACAAAAGAAAGCGTCTATCAAACCCAAACGCAAATCTCGTAGATTCAAACTCTTAAGATTTAAACACAATAAACCAAAGAAGAAATAATGTTAAACAAAAAAAGATATTTTATCATCAGATAAAATGTCTTTTTTTGATTAATAGGCTACACTGTCATGAAAGACTGTGATTTTGTTTTTGGTGATATCCACAATAGCATATCTGTTTTCTTTTTTATTGATTTTACCAGGATTGACAAACACAATACCTTGGCGTTCAAAATATCCACTAGGTCCATAGGCATAAAACACGAGTTTTGCTTTTTCATTTTTAGCAAAATTTGTCAGTTTGGTTAGTTGTTTGTCGGTGTCAAAGATTTTGCCATAGGTGTATACTGCAATTGTTTTGTCTAGCAATATTTTGGCGACCTTAGGTGCATTTACAAACAAATCGTGTGGACCTTTTGTAATGTAGACGGGGATATCTGTCCTAACGCTTGCGATATCATTTACATTACCTCCCAGGTGGAAGATGATATCTGGAGATGTTTTTTCAATGGCACGCTGAATATTTAATGTAGCGCCATTCGAATTAGATAATAATAATATTCTCATATCAAAATTATACATTTTTTTTGCTACGTTGGCAAATAATTTGGAGATATAACAAAAAAAATAGCACAGAAATAATTTGCGTGAATGTAAACAAATCTTTTTCTGTGCTAAGTATATTGTTACCAGTTTTACTATCTTTATACAAAAAAATAATAAAATTTTTTACTTTTTTAAGTGGTATGCACATATACTATGCAGTTTTTTGTAAAAATGAGTACTATGCACTTTTATATCATTAAATTTTAAGATTTATCATTTTTTGTTTTACATTTTTAATAAAATGCAATATACTTTATACAGAGTGATTTGTTAGGAGGTATGTATGGCAGATTACATGTTTGCATATGGCACAAATATTTTGGAAGAAGAAATGCATGTTCATTGCCCAAATGCAATTTTTCGTGGCTTTGGTGTATTGCAAGGTTACACTTTGAGCTTTTGTGGGTACACCGAGCACGCCGTAGCTAATTTGCGTAAACAAAAAGGCGCGAACATCAATGTAGCAGTGTGGGAGATGTCACCAGAGGATTATTACACTATAGATAATTTTGAAAAATTCCCCTATCTCTACAAGCGCGAAAAGGTAAGTGTACAATTGTATGGTGAAAAAATCAAAGGCAATGTATATGTGCTCAAACAAAACTTGCCTAGTAATATGCCAAGCGAAGAATACCTTAACTTTTTGAAAGATTGCTACAAGCGTGCAAAATTGAGTTTGGATGTCATAAATAATGCTATCCAAAATGTGTCAAAAGAGGGTGGTAAATAGTGAAATACAAATTGCCAGATTACAACAATTGTTGTGTAAACTTTATTTCGTCTATCGCAAAATATTATGGTATCGATACCCAACATCCGACCTTGCCTAGTGTTGACCAATCATTAAAAAATAAACCACGAAATATAGTTGTGTTGTTGCTAGATGGTTTTGGCAAAGAATTGTTGTTGCGACAATGTCGGCAAGATGGCTTTTTTGCAAAGCATTTTGTGCAAGACGTGTCTGCAGTATTCCCTAGTTCCACCACCCCAGCAACTGTATCATTCAAATCTGGTTACACTCCGTTAGAGCATGGTTGGTGGGCGCACTTTTTATACTTTAAAGAAGTTGGTGCAACGGTTAATTTGTATCTCAATACCGATGCTTATTCACACGCCTCAACGAAACTCAATCATATCGCTCACGACTTAATGCCTTATGCAACCATTATGGATAGAATTAGCGACATACACAGAGATGATGTGAGGTGCTATGCACTCTGCCCACCAGAGTGTCGTGACGAAGCAGGTATAACTCAAATTACATACGACACATATGACGAAATGACTCAATATGTTAGTACAGTGTGCCAGAGTGACGGGCAACATTTTATTTATGCTTACTACAACTTACCAGATAGCGTAGAACACAAATTTGGTCCTTACAGTCGTGAAGTTGGTGAGGCACTAGCAGAGATAGAAGTCTTGACTGAGTTAATGTGTCAAAAATGTCCAGACACGTTGTTTGTTATTTCTGCAGACCATGGTCAAACCGCTGTGCACGAAGTGAGGGATATCTCTAAATATCCAGATTTGTATGACTGTTTGTCCATGGCACCAAGCGGTGGCACAAGGACTATGAATGTATTCGTAAAGTCAGGTATGCATTCAAGATTCAAAAAACTTGCACGTAAATATTTTGGCGATAAATTTTTGATTCTTTCTAAAAAACAAGTATTATCTATGGGATTATTGGGCACTGGTAAGCCTAATCCAAAGATAGATGACACTTTGGGTGATTTTTTGATTGTCTCAGTGGCAGATTGCGGTGTGCATTGTAGCACTTTGTTTAATCTACCAATTATTTTGCCGTTAGGTGGTCACGGCGGATTAAGTTCAGAAGAAATGACAGTGCCATTATTTATTTATGAAAATAAAAAATAATAATATATATTTGTTTTATAATAAATAATACTTATAGGCTATTAATTTTGGAACTTACAAAAAAAAGACTAAAAATAAATTTAGTCTTTTTTTGTTATGATATTATCATTTAAAATTTGTGAGCATATATTTTTCAGTATTGTTGCAAACACTTGCATATCCGTGATGAAAAATTCAATATATTTTTTATCTGTTTCATAAAAATATCTCCAATTTTTAAAAGCATCATTATGTTTTATTAATAACGTATTTAGATTTTCCTTTGTAGAGAACTTATCAAATTCGGCTTTGATTCTTTCTCGTAACTGTTGCGATAAGTTTTTATTAAATAAATCATAAAGATTATGACCATATACAATATTGTCTTTTTCAATCATAATTAAACTCTTTATAAATAATTCGCAAGCAAAAGCTAAATTAACATTTCTTGCTGATGCAAAACTAATACTTAATCCATCAGATGAAAACTCCTTACTTTTTTCATCAGCATATTTTGATAAAATTAAAAAATTTTTTGCCTCGTTAAATACATTTAAAGCAGTTATATAATTTTTTTGCTTACACTTTTTACTCATTAAAATACTCCCACAAAATACACCTGAGGATTTTCTTTTTCCTTTTTAGCAATAGGATTTTTTCGTCAAGGTTAATTTCTCTTAATTTTTCTTTTGTATTTGCCGATGCTTTTCTCGGTAATTAGCATCTAAATCAAGGTTGTATCCAAATTTTGGATTTGATGAATGATATTTTTCAATAAATTGCTTTTTTGTAAGTACAGACATCACTAAAAGCCACAACATCATAATTACAAGCAACAGCATATTGTGTTTGTGGGAACGTAATATTATAGCCATCAGCTATTAATCGATTTATAGCATCACAACAATGCAAGTACCTTTGTCTATCATACATTATAGATTAGCAAGCAATTGCTGTATTTAATGATGTTTTTCCGACACCGGGCAAACCACAAATTATAGTAATCATAAAAATTTTAATCCTTTTTTAAATTTAAATGTTAACTTTTTTCTTTTTTTGTATATAATATTATTTAGAAAAAGAAATATCTTTTACTCGTTAGAAAAGTTGCTAACGAGTTTTTTCTTGTTTATTAGCAAAAGCAATTATTCTTTTGGCTTGTTTTGGAGATACAATACAAATTTGTTTATGGTATGTACCTTTACCAAAATATAAAGGACACCCATAAACATCATTATCAACATATTTATTTCTAACACCTGAAGGGTGTTTTAATGCTTTAAAATATTCAACCTTTAACTGACCATTATCAATTTGTTTTTCTTTATCTTTTTCATAGAGGTGGTTTAGACGAATCGCACGCCACTCTTTTCCTCTTTGTTTTTTAGTGTAAACGGATATTCTTGGTTGTCAATATTAAAATGCATGCCTAATAATTCAAAATGCAATAACTATAACGACGACCTATGACAACGGCATAATATCCGTTTTATTGTCTGGTGAAGAGGGAATAAAATAACACTCTAACTTTTTTTAGTTAAAGTGTTAATTATGTGGCTGGGTTCAAAAGTTAGTGATTATCTTAGTATCACTTTTTATTTTATCTAGCAAACTTCCTCGGTCTTGCCACGTGCTTTGGCACGTAGAGAGTGGTCCAAAATCTTCTTTCTAATGCGAATGGCTTTTGGTGTGACCTCTAGCAATTCATCATCATTTAAAAATTCTAGACAGTCTTCTAGACTCATTACACGTGGTGGAGTAAGGCGCAAGGCGTCGTCACTACCAGCACTACGACAGTTGGAAAGGTGCTTACGTTTGCACACGTTGACAACTAGGTCGTTGCCCTTAGGATTTTCACCTACAACCATTCCAGCGTAAACCTCTGTGCCAGGACCGATGAACAATTCACCACGTTCTTGTGCGTTGTAAAGACCGTAAACAATAGATTCACCAGGCTCAAATGCAATCAAACTACCGCAATCGCGGTGTGCGATATCACCTTTGTATGGCTCGTAGTCATAGAATACGCTTGACATTGTACCTTCACCTTGGGTGTCTGTAAGGAATTGAGATTTAAAACCAAATAGACCACGTGTAGGTACATAAAACTCTAATTTTGTACGACTATTGTGTGGGGTCATTTGGATGAGTTCTCCACGACGCATACCCATTTTGCCCATAATAGTGCCTACGCTGTCGTCTGGTACATCTAAAGCAACTCGGTCAATAGGCTCACATTTTTTACCGTCAATTTCCTTAAACATAACACGAGGCATACTTACCTGAAACTCATATCCGTCACGACGCATGTTTTCAATAAGCACAGACAAATGCATTTCACCACGTCCGCAAACACGGAATGTGTCTGCACTGTCTGTATCGTGTACCTCAAGAGACAAATCTTTGACTGACTCTTTATATAGTCTATCTCTAAGATGTCTACTAGTCACAAATTCACCATCTCGTCCAGCAAAAGGACTGTCGTTGACCATGAACATCATCTCGACACTTGGACGCTCTATCTTAACAAACTCAATAGGTGCTACCTCGGCAGGGGAGCAAATAGTATCACCAATCTTTACCTCTGGCACACCAGCAATGCATACAATATCACCAATTGTGGCGGTACTAACAGGGATTTCTTTTAGTCCCTCGTAAGTAAACATTTGGACAATTTTACCCTTGATATTCCTTGGCTCGTGATAGTTTGTTAGCACAATGTTGTCGCCAATCTTAGCTGTGCCTTGCTCGATACGGCCAATAGCAAGTTTACCTACAAAGTCGTTTTGCTCAGCGCTACTAACCAGCATTTTTAACGGTTTGGTCTCGTCGCCTTGTGGGGCAGGTATGTGTGCTAATATCGTCTCAAACAAAGGTACAAAGTTTGTGCCCAAAACATCGGGGTCAAGGCTAGCAATACCCTTGCGGGCAGAACAATATACAAAAGGTGAGTCTAGTTGTTCATCTGATGCGTCAAGGTCCATAAGTAACTCTAGTACTTCGTCTCGGACTTCGGCGATGCGTGCGTCTGGCTTGTCTATCTTGTTGATAACTACGATGACCTTTAGGTTTAGGTTGAGTGCCTTTTGTAGCACAAAGCGTGTTTGGGGCATAGGACCTTCGTATGCATCTACTACAAGCAAAACACCATCTACCATTTTGAGTACTCGCTCTACCTCTCCACCAAAGTCTGCGTGCCCTGGAGTGTCGATGACGTTGATTTTTACACCATTAAAGTTGCAACTTGCATTTTTGGATAGAATGGTGATGCCACGTTCACGTTCAATAGCACCAGAGTCCATCACACGGTCTTCGACCACTTGGTTTTCATGGAACACGTGCCCTTGTTTTAATAATTCGTTGACAAGGCTTGTTTTGCCGTGGTCTACGTGTGCAATAATTGCAATATTGCGTATGTTTTGATTAATCATAAAAATTCCCTCTCAGTTTGGAATAAATAAGATTTATTATAACACTTTTTTTAACAAGAATCAATAAGAAAAGTAAATATTTGTGCAATAAAACTAAAGATAAATAAAACTTAATTGTATTTTTTACTAAAAAAACAGCCTATGTTATGCATAATGGCTGTTTAGATATTCTAGTGCTTTTTGTCTTAAGCGTGGTGGTAATGATATTTTGTTAAGTTGGCTAAATGGTATTTCGACCAACTCTACATTGTCGCGAAATTCTCCTTCTATACCCAAAGGACGTTGTTTAAAAAATTTGAGAAATTCGCATATGTAGATAAACTCTACTCGTTTAGACAAAAACTCAGTGTTCTCGTAATCCAACTTTGCGGTGTAGTAATATTTACCTAGATAGTGCGTGATTTTTACTAATGCATTAGTTTCTTCGCGTACTTCACGTTCGGTAGCAGATTTTGCACTTTCTTTGTCGTTTATACCACCGCCAGGAAGTTGTAGTGAGTTGTTGTTAAGTTTGTGCAACACCAAAAGTTTGTTGTCTTTTACGATTATTGCCCGCGCTTTACGGAAAAATTTGTTTTGTTGTGCTAAAATTTTTGCAAGAGCCAATTTTTCCATTGTGTATTGCTCATGACTTTTTGACATTTAATACTCCTAAAAGTTTATATGTTTATTTTAGCACACAATAGCAAAAAGTTAAAGTAAAAACTAGTATATTGTTTACAAAATATTCAAAATTGTTTGTAGTGTATTGTTGTTATAAAAGTAAAATTTTTGGAGAAAATTTAGGTAAGTAGTCATAATTAGTTGCAAAAAATATTATTTTATGCTAACTTCTTAATATATAAGGTTAGGGGTTAAGATTATGCCATCAAAAATTAGATTTAGATTTTTGCCGATAGTTTTAGCTATTGCGGTATTTGTTTGCTGTGGGTTGGTATTTACTGCCTGTGATTCGGACCCTGACACGGATATTCACAAGATTACTTTTTATAGTAGCGATGGGGCTAACGCCACAGTGCTAGGGGTTGTTTGTACTAACGGTAACGAAAGTATTACACTACCAGAGATTCCACGACGCGTAGGTTATAGAGCCAACGGTTTTGCATATTATGTTAACTCAGACGTGGATAATAATACCGAGGTTACATTTACAGCCGATACATTCAAAAACGTTGAGTTAACGCAAGACATCAACGTGTATGCTAGATACTCTGTTGAGTCGTATTTGGTCCATTACATTATTGACGATGTAGATGCTAGCGCAAATGTTAGTACCAATGATGCAAGGTCACTAAATGATGTAGAGACACCAACGTTGGATGCTATATACTATTATATCAACGAAGATAAAGATATGTTGCTACCAGAGGCTACCAAAGACGGATATATCTTTAAGGGTTGGTATCTAACGGACAGTTTTGAGCAAAAAATTGAATATATCAAAGCAGGTTCAACTGGCAACATCACATTGTATGCACGCTTTGAGGCAATATAATCAAAAATCATGGTTTTGTTATTGCAAAAATCCGCCAAATAATACTGGTGGATTTTTATTTTTTATTATTAATTTCATTTGTTATCCATTGCATAATTATGCTTACGATGTACTCTTGTTCGGGTGCAGTTAATATGTGTGTTGGTTCGATGTGGTGCCATTTGTAAAGGCAATCTCTACAACATGTTGCTGTCGCGTGCTGTGCAATAAATACAGGGTGGCCATGCATTGGAGTTTGCTTGCTGTCTACAAACTTAGAGGTATCCGTTAGTCTTGAGTCAACAAAATCTCGAGCGTGGACGGTTATTTTGTCCAATCCCTTAGCGCTTATGTAGTCAAAATCTTTTTGCTTTAGGTGAAAAGAACTACGAAATTTAGATTTATTTAATTTTTCAAAAATATTATTATTAATTTGCATAGATATAGTATAACACTGTTTCGTATTTTTGGGTACTTTTTGTTAAAAAAACTAACATATTTGTATCAAATACTGATGATTGTATGAATTATAAATTGTTAAAAATATCGTTGGATACAAACTATAAAAGATAGAATGTTTTTATAATTTTTTATATTCTATATTAATCCAATTTTTGAATTTTTGTCATTTTAAATACAAAAACAAGTATTTTTGTATTTTACAAACGGGTAAACTTATTGACTATTTTTTTGTAATGTAGTATATTATTAGTACAAATATTTTAGGAGAACAACCATGTTAGATTTAAAGAAAATGCTTGCTAATTTGCAAGACTACAAGATTAGACTAAAAAACAAAGGTTTTGACTTGGATGAAGAGTACTTTTTAGGACTCACAAACAAGATATCTCAACTGCGTAAAGCGTGCGAGGCTAAGCAAAATGAGCGTAATATAGGTTCGGCAAAAATCGGTAAGCTTGTACACGATGGGGCAAACAAGGCTGATGTAGAAAAAGCTCGTGCAGATATGCTGGTGCTTGTTGACCAAGTCAAGCAAATGGAGAGCACCTTACGCCTTAAGGACGAAGAATTACACAATTATATGATGCAAATGCCAAATGTCTATGATGACACAACCCCAATTGGTAAGGACGACAGCGAAAATGTCGAAGTAGAGCGTTTTGGTGAGCCTGCTGTACCTGATTTTGAAGTGCCGTATCACGTAGATATCATGGAGAGAGTAAACGGTATCGACCTTGACAGTGCTCGTAAGACAAGCGGTAATGGTTTCTATTACCTTTGCGGAGACATTGCACAGCTCCAGAGCTGTATTCTCTCTTACGCAAGAGACTTCATGATCGATAAAGGATTTACATACTATATTCCGCCATTTATGATAAGAGGCGATGTTGTTACAGGTGTAATGAGCTTTGCTGAAATGGAGGGTATGATGTACAAGATAGAAGGCGAGGACCTTTATCTTATCGGTACAAGTGAACACTCAATGATAGGTAAGTTTATAGATACTATCGTACCAGAAGCAGAGCTTCCAAAGACTCTCACAAGTTATTCACCATGTTTCCGTAAAGAAGTTGG
>ONVD01000055.1 GCA_900321185.1 uncultured Eubacteriales bacterium | reverse complement strand
TTAGTGGTAGCAGTTTGTACGATACAACTATCAACTTATATTTAGGTTTAGGTAGTTCTAGTACATCTGCAACAGGTTATGTTGTATATGCCTACATCAATAGTTACAAACTTGATTCCACTCAATATTCTGATGGGCAATCAGTCAACACGACAACTACTCTATCCATGACGCCTAGTGCATCTCTCAACTTTGCAAATAGCGCATTTAATAACATTTCACCAAATGATGATTCTACACTACCAGATACACCTACTAATTGGACTCAAGTTTTGGGTGATGAGAACGCTACAACCATTGGTGGTGTTGTAAACACACTTTCAACTACATTCGCACAATACACCAGTCTTGGCTCAGAAGTCGTCTCACCTTTGACAAAATCTGGTGATTATTCCAACAACGTGCTTGTTATGTACAACAAAACACCAACTTATCAAGGATACTACAATACACAAAGTTACACTATTAGTGCTGACAATTACTATCTAATGACCCTAGATGTCAATATGCAAAAAAGTCTACTTAGTGATACAAATAGTGGTGCATATATTTACTTAAAAGACTCTAATGACAACACTTTGGCTTGGTTTCGCTACGCTGGCAATAGTACTGATGAGTGGCAAACCCTCAAAATTTATATCAAGGGCTACTTCCAAGACCGCAGTGTTACACCACACTTGTACTTAGGTAGCAAAGACAAGCCAACCCAAGGTATTGTTTACTTTGATAATTGCAAAATCACCACTAGTGACGAAACAGCATTTAATAAAGCACAAAACGGCGCAACAACGCGTGTGATAGATTTAGCAAACGCACAATTCTCCCTTTATAATAGTGTTGAAAACAAAATCTATAAGCCAAGTTTGTGGAATATCACAAATGGTGACGAAGACAATATTACATCAACCCTTGGCATAGTAAAGTCAAACAACTTGCCTGACTTTATTACTGAGAGCGTTACAGATGATTCTGACAACACCGATATGCTAATGATTGGTGCAACCGAAGAATCATATTATACCTATTCTAACAACATTGACTTTAGTTTAAGTGCCAGCACGTATTACAAACTGACTATTGATGTCAAGACATTGATGCTAGCTCACACAATTGATGTAGAGACAGAGACACAAGATACACCATTCGGCGTAACCATCAACCTAAATGGCGTAGATAATGCACAAGTGACCGACATTAATACCCAGACATCCAATACAAAATACACAGACCTAAACCAAGCATTAAAAGATACGACGAATAAATTTGTAACATACACATTCTATCTCTACCCTACTAGCACTACAACTATGAACATTCAATTATCTCTAGGCAAGAGTAATCAACTTTGCAGTGGTTATGTATTTTTTAAGAACTTAGAATTAACTAAAATTGACGAGGATACCTACAACTCAGACATTGCAATATTGACTGATAACAACCGTACCGAAATTCCTAGTACTGTTATCAACTTAGTTAATACATCAACTGACGAAGATACTGATGATGACAATCAAACTTATACAACCAGCAACGATTGGTGGGCTTCTACATTTACCATCATTATTGCTCTTGCCGTGCTTGTAGCAATAATTGGATTTGTCGTTAAAAAGATTGCCGAAAATCGTAAAGAAAGAGTCAACGTAAGCAACAACTATGACAGACTAGAGACTTTGCTAAAAGATGTTGACAGACGTAACAAAATATCTGATATTAACCTAAAGATTCGTAACCTTCAAGAAGAATTAAAACAATCTGAACACTTTTTACAAGAAGAAAAAGATAACTTAGCCAAAGAGACAGCATCATATCAAACAGCAAAAGAAATTGCTAACGATACAGGCATAGCAATAGAGTCTCCACAAAAGAAACTTGATGCAATGCAAAAAAATGTGGAAGAACTAGAACAAAAGGTTGCTAGCATTAGCCTTGATATTCAAGTACTCGAAGAAGAACGTGAACGCATAAAACTACAAGAAAAACGCGACCTTGAAAAGCGTCAAAAAACAAAATTAATCAAAACTAGAAAATAAAAACTAAAAAAAGAGCCAAAATTATGGCTCTTTTTTATTGGCCTCCGCTAGTACTTTAGCGATAAACTTACCTGTAATGCTATCTTTGTTATTTGCTACTTCCTCAGGTGTACCAGTAGCAATCACTTGCCCACCAAACTTGCCACCTTCTGGACCTATATCTATAATATAGTCCGCAACCTTAATAACATCTAGGTTGTGCTCAATCACAATGACAGTATTGCCTGCATCCACCAACCTTTGCAATATTGCAATAAGATTTTGAACATCATACATGTGCAAACCTGTGGTAGGCTCGTCCAAGATATACACAGTTTTGCCTGTACTAACTTTGGACAACTCTGTCGCCAGTTTAACACGTTGTGCTTCTCCACCACTCATTGTAGTGCTGGCTTGCCCTAACTTAATATATCCTAAGCCTACATCATGCAAAGTCTGTATTTTGTTGCGAATTTGTGGCTGGTTTTCAAAATAATCTAAAGCTTCGTCAACGGTCATCTCCAAAACATCATAAATGTTCTTACCTTTGTACTTTACCTCTAGTGTCTCGCGATTGTAACGTTTACCCTTGCAATCTTCACATGGTACATAAATATCTGGCAAAAAGTACATTTCTATTTTTTTGATACCGTCACCGCAACAAGTCTCACAACGCCCACCAGATATATTAAAACTAAATCGCCCAGGCATATAGCCACGTTCTTTGGCATCAGCCGTACTTGCAAACAATTCTCTAATCTGAGTAAACACGCCAGTATAGGTCGCTGGATTGCTACGTGGCGTACGCCCTATTGGGCTTTGGTCTATAGAGATAACTTTGTCTACATTCTCTAGCCCTAATATTTTGTCATATCTACCCTCACGCAAGGTACTGTGATTTAACCTATTTGATAGTGCTGGATATAGTATATCTATAATCAAACTAGATTTTCCACTGCCCGAAACACCTGTAACTACAGTAAGTGTACCTAGTGGAAATTTGACATCTATATTCTTAAGGTTGTTTTCGTGAGCATTCTTAACTTCGATAAACTTGTTGGTAACTTTTCGTCTAGTAGGTGGCAAGGCGATACATTTTTTGCCACTTAGATATTGCCCAGTTATAGAGTTGGGACAAGCAATAAGGTCTTGAACACTTCCATACGCTACAAGATTGCCACCATGTTTACCAGCCATAGGACCGATATCTACAAGATAATCCGCCTCGCGAATAGTATCTTCGTCATGCTCAACAACAATTAACGTGTTACCTAAGTCACGAAGTTTTTTCATTGTATTGATTAACTTTTCATTATCACGTTGATGTAATCCTATACTTGGCTCATCTAGTATATACACAACTCCAGTTAGTCCACTACCAATCTGAGTAGCTAGACGTATGCGCTGTGCTTCGCCACCACTAAGTGTTGCCGAAGTACGAGCAAGAGTTAAATAACTAAGTCCCACATCACACAAAAACTGTAATCTTGTGTTAATTTCTTTTAAGATTGGTTGTGCCACTGGCTCTTGCGCTTTGGATAACTTTAACTTAGAACAAAAAGCCTGTAATTCATCAATAGACATATTGCACAATGCTGTAATATTTTTGCCATTGATAGTTACTGCCGAAGCAACTTCACCCAACCTATCTCCGTGACATGTAGCACATGGTTGCTCGCGCATGTATTTTGCAATTTCGCCCTTAATAAACTCACTGTTGCTTTCTTGATATCTACGCTCTAGGTTAGGGATAATCCCCTCAAACGCACCTTTAAAACTCCCCGCAAAGCGCTTAGTTTTCCAGTCTATTTCTAACTCTTCTCCACTGTTACCAAATAACAATATCTCCTTAATCTCATTTGGCAAATCCTTGTAAGGAGTATCCAAACTAAAGTTATACTTTGCAGACAAAGCCTCAAAATAATTTGCACTAAATAAATTGTTGTTGATATTCCAACCAGTGACATTCAATGCTCCTTGGCGAATAGATTTGTTAGGATCTTTTACTATAAGGTTGGGGTCTATACGCGTTGTAAAGCCTAGGCCCTTGCACTCTGGACATGCACCATATGGACTATTGAAACTAAATATACGTGGAGACAATTCGTCAAAACTAAATCCACAATTTTCGCAAGCAAATTTATTGCTAAACAAATATTGATGCTCTGGGGTGACTACAGCAACTAACCCGTTAGAAAGATTTAATGCCGTCTCAACACTCTCGGTGATACGCTTGGTTAGGTCTTCGCGCATAATAATGCGGTCCAAGACTAGCGAAATAGTATGTTTTTTGTTTTTTTCTAGTTTAATCTCTTCGTCCAGTTGCTTAATCTCACCGTCAATATCTACACGCACATAACCGTCTTTACGAAAGTCCTCAAGCAATTTGGCGTATTCGCCTTTTTTACCGCGAATGACTGGAGACAATATCATAAACTTTTCGCCCGTCGGTATCTTTTGTAAAATACTATCTACAATTTGGTCAATGCTCTGTACATTTATCTCACAACCACAACGTGGACAGTGCGGAATGCCCACACGCGCATATAATAGACGCATATAATCATAAATTTCAGTCACCGTACCCACTGTGCTACGTGGATTTGTAGACGTTGTCTTTTGGTCTATACTGATTGTTGGACTCAAGCCCTCAATCTTATCCACATCAGGTTTTTGCATTTGACCTAAAAATTGACGAGCATAACTGGACAGTGACTCAATATATCTACGTTGTCCCTCTGCAAAAATTGTATCAAAGGCTAGAGTTGTCTTTCCACTACCCGAAACACCTGTAAATACCACTAGTTTGTTGCGTGGGATATCTAGATCTATATTGTTTAGGTTGTTTTGTCTTGCCCCTCGAATAATAATTTTGTCTTGCATTTTACTTTTGTTCCTCCTTTAGCATTTTACGTAAAGCATTCAATTGCTCTCTTAATTCTATAGCTTGCTCAAAATCTAATTGCTTGCTTGCTGTATACATCAACCCTTTTACGCGTTCGATTTCTTTAGTAAGTTCCACAGTATTTTTAGTCACTTTTTCGGTAACTTTTTTTGTTATTTCAATACTATTTTTAACTTCTTTTATAATAGTTTTTGGCGTAATGTGATGCTCAATATTATATTCATTCTGAATTTTGCGACGGCGTTCAGTTTCGGTTATGGCTCGTTTCATTGAGTCAGTCATGGTGTCCGCATACATAATAACCCGCGCTTCGCTATTTCGGGCAGCACGCCCTATAATCTGGATAAGTGATGTATCGCTACGCAAAAAGCCTTCTTTGTCCGCATCCAAAATAGCCACCAGTTTGACTTCGGGCAAATCCAGCCCTTCTCGCAGTAAATTAATACCAACAATGACATCAAAGTCACCTTTTCGCAGTCCATTGATAATCTCTATACGCTCAAGGGTATCTATCTCACTATGCAGATACTTAACCTTCAGTCCGTGTTCGACCAAAAACTTGGTGAGGTCTTCAGCCATTTTTTTGGTCAACGTAGTAACAAGTGCGCGTCCATTAGTGTTTATGACATCTCGAATTTGTCCAATTAAATCATCAATCTGAAGTTTAGTAGGCTTCACTTCAACTGGTGGGTCGAGTAGTCCCGTAGGACGTATAATCTGCTCAACCACTTGCCCTGCATGTTCCATTTCGTAAGGCCCTGGTGTAGCCGAAACACAAATAAGTTGTCCGACCTTTTTATCAAACTCATCAAACGTAAGAGGTCTGTTATCATATGCCGAAGTAAGTCGAAACCCATAATCTACTAAGTTTTTTTTGCGTGCCTTGTCACCATTATACATTCCACGTATTTGAGGCAATGTCATATGTGACTCATCAATAAAAGTAACAAAATCTTTTGGAAAATAATCTAATAGCACATAAGGTGTAGACCCCGCTGGACGATTATCAAAATAGCGTGAATAGTTTTCGATACCACTACAATAACCGACTTCTTGAATCATCTCTACGTCGTGCGCAACACGTTCCTTGAGCCTTTGAGCCTCAATTAACTTATTTTGCTGTTTAAACTGCTCCACCTGAATTTCCGCATCAGCCTGTATCTCTTTGAGAGCACGCGCTACATTTTGCTCCGTAACACTAAAGTGAGTCGCTGGAAACAAGACAAAGTGCTGTAATACTGCCAAAGTTTTGCCTGTGGTCACATCAAATTCGCTAATTCGTTCAACTGTATCACCAAAAAACTCCACTTTAACAGCAATTTCACTACTATAAGAGGGGAAAATATCCAATGTGTCGCCACGAAGTCTGAATGTGGAACGATGAAAATCTAGCACAGTGCGGTCGTACCTCATTGTAACTAATTGCGCAACAATGTGTTTTAGGTCCACAACTTGTCCAGGTCGTAACGCAATACCATTTTGCATATAGTTACGTGGGTCACCTAAACCATAAATACAAGATACCGATGAAACAACAATCACATCTCGGCGTTCTAGTAGAGAACATGTGGCTGAATGTCGTAACTTATCTATTTCATCATTAAGAGATTCATCTTTCTCTATATAAGTATCTGTGCTAGGTATATATGCCTCTGGCTGATAATAATCATAATATGACACAAAATATTCCACACGATTTTTGGGGAAAAATTCTCTAAACTCATTGCAAAGTTGAGCTGCCAAAGTTTTGTTATGTGCAAGGACCAGTGCTGGACGATTAATCTGCGCAATCACATTCGCCATTGTAAAAGTTTTACCACTACCAGTAACTCCCAGCAAAACTTGTTCTCTAAGGCCGTCATTAATGCCCTCTACAAGTTTTTGTATGGCCTGTGGCTGGTCACCTGTAGGCTGATACTTAGACACCAATTCAAAATCCATTTTGACCTCCAAAAGTATATCTTTTTATTATAGCACTAAGGTGGTAGATTTGCAATATCTATCAAAGTATTTACATAATGTTCCAAAATAAAAATTCTTAAAAAATTTTCAGAGTAATAAAAAAGATGAAACAATCTAATCATTTCATCTTTTTATTATTTGCGGTCTAAATAGATATTTATTGTTTGCACTATATTTTATGTCATATGCCATTAATATAGTTATTTTAATCGATAACAAGCATTCATAATATATTTATGATTGTATAAATAAAAAAGGCAATTAGATTGCCTTTTTTATTATTTCTCGTTTTTGTCTTCAGCCTTTGTTTCCACTGATTCAGTTGTAGTCTTTTCAGCTTTCCTGTTGTCAATCTTTATTTTGCCTTTTGTTGGTCTAACAAAGAAGAATATTACACCTGACAACAAAATTAATGCCAAAATTATCAAAATTGTGCCCCAAACAGTTGTGCTTGTAACTTTTGTAGAACCCTCAGACTCTACTGTGAAAGTCTTTGATTGTGCATAAGATACATTACCAGCTGAGTCTGTTGCTGTTACTGTCAAAACGTATGAACCAGCCTCTAGACTTGAAACCTTCCATTCATTGTTAGATGTGGTTGCACTAGAAGAAATGTCAGAACCATCTTTTGTCAACACGATTTTAAATGTTATATCGCTGTCACCATATTTATAAGTTTCGCCATCGTCTATTGCGGTGATTTTTTCCAAATCTATAACAAAGTCACTACCTGTCTTGAGTGTTGCGGTCAAATCTTGGTCACCCAAAGATACAACTGGAGCAACACAGTCACCAACATAATAATACAATGTTACTGTTGACTCATTGTTTGCATAGTCTGCTACAGTGTAGACGACATTCAATCTACCATTCTTAGTTACATCAAATGTCAAATCAGCATCTGTAATGTCATCATCAGGAGATTTTGAAATACTCCATTCTTCGTCACTATTGCCTTCATATGTTGCAGTAATTGTCAAAGTCTTAACACCACTACCCTCATAGCCAAGAGCCTTGTCATCAACTGTTGCAAACCAGTCAACTGTAATATTTGCAGTACCGTTCGTTAATGCAATGTTGCGGTCACTGTTGCCTTGTCCAGAAATTGTGAATTGAGGTTTTGTAGTATCACTAACTGTGATAGTAGCAGTCTTGTAAGCGTTCACATCAATACATTTGGCCTCATCAGTGTTGTCACCATATGCCCAAACAGTCAAGTTGATGTCACCAAGAGCAATGATAGATGTGTCTGTGTTACCCTTTGCGAACTCACCTTTTACCAAAACAATAACTGAGTTTGTAGAGATTGAGTTGTCATTGATGTATTTGTCAACATTTTCATCTGTGATTAATACTGTGTCATAGTCAAGGTATTCACCATCTCTTGAAACTTTTGCGATGTCAGACAAATCAATTGTTTCGCCAGTATTAGCAGATGTTTGTACACCTGTCAATGTAATACCTGGTGTTGAGTTAGACTCAGACCAAACTTGATAACTAAATATTGTTTGGTTGTTGTTTGAGTCAGTCGCTGTATATGTGATTGTGTAGAGACCCGAGTTGCTAAGCGTAAATGCAAATTGAGTTCCTGTGATTTTTGCTGTATAGCCACTAGTGCTTTTATTAGAGAATGCACTCTTGCGCAATACAGTATTGCCACCATTTTTAACTTCAACATCAACAGCAAAGTTAGAATCTGCATCAGTTGCTGTTATTGGGAATACAGAAACACTAGACCCACGAACAAAATTGTATGACGCTTTGCCTTCATCAGTAGCATCAGCAGGAACATCATCGATATTCAAAGTAGGTGCCTCATGATCGCTAGAATAATCAACTACTGTTATAGTCTTTGTAAGGCTATTGGTATTACCAAGGTCATCTTTTAGAACTACAGTGATAGTAACTTGGGCACCATTAACTGCCTTAGCAGGAACATTTAATGTATAACTACCATTATCATTAGTTGTGACAGTCGCATCATTGTCGCCAATCTTTGCGGTAACAGTCTTTTGAATATTAGTGTCCACAGTTGTACCGTCACTGTTTAACGTATCAGTTGCGCTAACTGTAAAGTTAAGGTCACTACCAGCGTTGACTGATGTTGAGAGCCCACTAATCTCACCCTCAAGTGTTACATCATCTGCCTCCAAACTCTCTACAACTTGTACTTGGAAAGTCTTTTGTACACGTTGGTTGGTATTTTCGGCATAAGCAACTTGATAGTTGATTGTGTAGGTACCTGTGTTCTCAAACTTATATTCTTGAATTTCGTAATAAGTCTTTGAAGCACCAGCAATTGTAAATGTGTATTTTAGTTCATAGTCTCCATATGATGAAGCAATCATTGCAGGGATTGTAAATGAACTACCCTTGGCAATTTTTGTAGGAACCATGTAGTCAACACTAGTCGTATCCTTGTACAAAGCCTCTTTGTTAAAGTTATCTGCATTTGGGTTATAAGACTTATTAGTTAACTTGAGACCTAGTGTACTACTAGACAAAGTTGCCTTAATGTTGGCGGAAATACGGGTTGTGGTATTGCCGTAAAAATCTGTGCATGTATAAGTAAAGCGGTAGTCACCAACCTTGGTTGGGGTAAATTTGTAATCAGTGATAGCATCACTACTAACACTCTCCCACGCTTTTGTCTCAGTGTTGTAGTACTCTACGCTGATTGTATTGTATGTGGAAATAGTTGAATTGTTTTGTGAGTTAATAACTGTTGGTGTAGGCAAAGTTTTTTCAACACCTACAGACATAGTAATATCATCCAAAGCGCTACTCCACTCACTAATTTTTAGTGTAACGTCTTTGCTTGTGTCAAACTGAGAACTGTCTACAACATTAAATGTGTAAGACCTTGCAATAGTTTGATTTGTATTAGTGTAGTTGTAGGAATATTTAACCTTGTAACTACCATTCGCATTCTCTGTTGGAACAGTGTAGGTAAATACACCGTCTGTTGCAGTTAGGTCAACTGAGTCTCCATTAGGGTCTACAACACTAACAGTCAGAGTACCATATTCTGCACTAGCAGAAGATATCGTGTTGTCGGTATCTCCATCCAAAATAACGTTTGGATAACCAAATGTGAGTTTGGTACCTGGGTTAACATACTCTGGAATGATGTATTGGG
This sequence comes from uncultured Eubacteriales bacterium, assembly GCA_900321185.1. Lineage (GTDB taxonomy): Bacteria > Bacillota > Clostridia > Christensenellales > UBA1242 > RUG666. Next base: position 41,770 of record ONVD01000055.1, on the reverse strand, counting down.
TGTTTGTAGATGTAATGTCCTCAAATGCAACACTTACACTATCAAAAGATATTGTGAATTTTTTGGTTGTTTTGACACCATTAAGAGTTGCAACTGCAGTAATATTGTAAGTACCTACATACAAATCAGGTACTAAAATATACCTTCCGTCACTGCGTTTGGAAACTTGCACTGTTTTACCTGCCGCACTTTTGGCAGTCACTTTGAGCTCACCATCGGCACTAGTGATTTTAGGCAACAACACACCCTTTACGGATGTAGATCCACCTTCAGAATCGGTAACTTCGTAATCAGTTACTTTAGTAATTGTGTAGGTTGGGGTATACTCTTCTATTTTGACTGTTGCCCCACGAAAGTTTGTTGGAGCTGTACTATTTGCAGCCTTAGCATAGGTTGCATATCCTGCATTTGACATCGTAAAAATACCAAAGCAAAGAATTACCGCAAGAACGGTAAGCACAAGCCCAATTTTGTTGACAACATTACTAGTAAATTTCATTAATTTTCTCCTTGCGATATAAAGTTTATAACATTGATATTGTATAACATTAGGTTTTTTTTGTCAACAAATTTATGCTATATTTTTTAAATGAAATCAACTTTGTTGACATTTTCATTTTTTGTAAATACTCAAAAGATATACTGCCGAAAAAATACGAAAAATGAAACAAAAACGCCCAATCTAAGATTGAGCGTAAAATCAAATGTTAAATATTAGTAATCACAACTTCTTTTCTTTTTGTAGCAACAACAAAAGAACAATAACAAAATCAAAATTGTACAAATGTCAAGGCCACAATTTAAGATGCCACAATTAAGTAATACATAAACAATCACTAGCAATGTTAACACGTCGCAACTAGAGTTTTTGCTACCACAACCGTTGCCACAGCCACATCCGCCATCTACACCAAAAAGTTTACCGAACATACTTTCTTTTGAACCTCCTAAAATAATCAAAAGTACTTATCTATGTATTTTTTCTTTTGTGCTGTAAATTATTTGTCTTCATTATCTCTACATAGCCAGTTTATTAAAACGTCACACAAAATGTTACAACTTTTTGGCTAGTACTTTGCCAGTACCGACGTCTACAATGATTGTATAAATATCGCCATCACTAGAAATTACATTAATAAGCCAAAAGTAAAGATGATTGGCTTCATCCTTATTGAGCACTTGAACAAAGCATTCGTAATTTTTATCTGTCGCAAAATCTATATTATTCCCTATTATTTCATCTACAGCAATATCCAATGCTGTATCAGGGCTGACTAAAAAATCTTTTGATACACATTTTAGGGTCGCAACTTCTGTAGTATTATCAAACTTTAAATAGACATAAACATTCTGTGTAGCACTAGTAGTTATTCCAAGGTCAGCCTCCAAATCTCCGTCATATGGGTTTTGACTAAATGCCCCTTCGTATGTTTTACCATCTATTTCGACACAATACTGCAATTCTTTAACGTCCAAGTCAGTTTTACATTTTGCAGATACTATAGTGTAGGGAATCAACTCTGTTGAAACACCATCTAGTTTGTATGTTTTCTCACGGACGCCACTAAATAAATCCACATAAAAATCATTTGTCTCACCTACAAAATATGTGTCACAATTCTCCGAAACATGCGAGCGTAGATACTCTTGGATGTCATTTGTGCAAGCTGACAAACAAACGCACATACATAAACCAAGTGGCAACAGTAATAAAGACTTTTTCATATTCACCTCGCTAACTATATATATATTAAATAAAAAAGATGAATATCTCTATTCATCAAATAATGTCAATTTGTGCCCATTTTTTTACGCTCTTCAAATTCTTTTATGCCCTCTTGGACATATTTTAGTTGATTAGGTTCTAAATAGTCTAACAACCCCAACAACTCTCCCACATGCACCATTTCTTCGTGCATTATATCTCTCCAGGTTTCTATTGCCAAACGATTGTTAGAGTTATGAATATGGTCAGCATATTGTATCACCGCCTCAATCTCACCTATCAAATCTTTGCGTGCTTGTTGCAATGTATCAAAATCTTTGGTATTATTAGTGTTGGAATTACCAAAATTATTATAACCTTCGAACATACCTATCATAATTAACCCCCTTTGGATATAATAAAAATATATTCTTGTATACCATTTTATGTGACATTTTTATCTACCCACTATTGACAAGCAAGCATTTTTTTGCTATTATTAGGCACATATTAGAAAGGGTAAAATCATGATAAAAACGGTAAGAGGTTTTATTCTTTGTTTGCTGGGAATTAATCTTTTTTTGTGGTCTATTATAGGTGTAATGACGTGCAACAAACTAGAATACAAAGAAAGTCACGCATACATACCACACCAAGAAGTATTAAATCCGGTACTTACAAACGAAGAGGCCATATATTTAATTAACAATCTTGTTAACAAAGATTTTGAGATTGAGTATGTAGACAACGTCACATACGATGGTCAAGTCACATTCTTTGCACTATTTGACAACACAATTCGTATAAACTCAGCAATTATAGATAATTCACCACGTTTTATTTGGACATATGCACACGAAGTTGTACATGCCACAAAGTTTTATCTAGATGAATGCAAGACACAATATTATACATTTGTGTTACTCTACGAAAGTACCAACCAGTACCTACAAGACGTTTCACTCTATCAAGCAAGCAATATGATAAACAACACTCACAAAGAATATGATGCTACCTATTATATAGCACAATATTTACAAAAAACAGCCTAATGTTTTAGGCTGTTTTTAATTTATTTAAAACTTTATTTAATCTATACTCTATACGGTCTTTACCCAAAAGCATGCATATGTTATATAAATTTGGCGTCATTGTACGCCCCGTCAGTGCCACACGCAAAATAGTACTAACATCACCACAATGTCCTGGGTACAAGTCTGGTTGTTGCTTAAATAACTTGACTTCTCTTGCCCAACCTATATATTCTGCCAAATCCTTAATACGTCCAAACCACTGAGTTTGGTCATCTGTAGGGTTAAAATAATTTGGGTAGTTTTGTAACACCTCTATAATCTGTGCGTTACTAAACTTTTCGGGAAAAGCAAAATTAAGATTATCAAACACATCATCAAACATATATTCATACATTGTTCTTACTTCTGCCCAATGAGATATATCTTTTCGAGGCTTTGGTATATCTCTATCTATATTTAAGATTTGAGTATAATAATCTTTGTTTTGACTTAGTAATTTATAAAAATCCGTGTCAAAACGACTTGCCCAACTACTAACTGCATCAAAGACTTGTTGCCCTGTCATGTTGCTAATTGTATTTTTGCTAACATCACTTAGTTTGACCATATCAAACAATGCACCACTTGTGTTCAATTTGGATATATCAAACTTAAACTCACTTATGTTTGCTTTTGGATTTTGTGCACGCCAATCTTCAAAATTACTATTAGCAATAATCATAAGATAATCAAAAATCGCCTCTACAGGATAACCTTGCTCCACAAAAAAAGCCACATTCGCCTCTGGGTCTTTGCGCTTACTAATCTTACGTCGTTCGTTGGTTTGCTCATCAATCTTTTGCATAGCACTCGTGTGTGCGTATTTTGGTGGAGTAAGCCCCAATGCCTCAAACAATTGTAAATGTTCAGTGAAGCTCGGGAACCATTCATCACTACGTACTACTAAGGTTGTGTGCATCAAAGTATCATCTACAACATGAGCAAAGTTGTAAGGTGGTAAATTATTCGACTTCATTATAACTACATCGTTGTAGTTACAAGGGATAATTCTGTTGCCTCTAACTAGGTCGTTTGTTTCTATTTTGTCATCTTGGGTATAAGGGCATCTAAAGCGTAACACCCATGGTTTGCCCGCCTTTATATTATCTGCTATTTGTTCATAAGATAAATTGCGACATTTTGCATATTGACCATAATAACCAGGATTTAACTTTTTTGCCATTTGTTGCTCACGCAAGTTGTTTAATTCGTCTTCGGAGCAAAAACAAGGATAAGCCTTACCACGTAAAACCATCTCTTTAGCAAAAGATTTGTAAATTTCCCGCCTATTAGATTGGACATAAGGGCCATAGTCACCTACTTCATTATCCATCGACAACTTACCTTCGTTAAACCCTACGTCAAACATCCTAAAACTATCTATTATACCCTCGACACCGTTCTTAACTTTTCGCTTTTGGTCAGTATCTTCGATACGTAGATAGCACACTCCATTAGTTTGTCTTGCAATGGTAGCATCTACCAATGCGCCAAACAAACCACCTATATGCAAAAAGCCTGTTGGGCTAGGGGCAAAACGAGTGACCTCTGCACCCTTAGGTAAATTACGAGGTTTGTAGCGTTCAAACCAAAAATCTACACTCTTTGCCTCTGGATATAACAAGTCTGCTAATTTTTTGTTGTCCATTTGTTTCTCCTTAAATACTTGCTTTGTAAGCGCCAACACTGCCAATTAATGTACGCTCATAATTGAACATATTTGTGGCATAAGTTTGTAAAAACTCATCAATTTTGGCGAAACCTACTCTTTCGCTAACAGTATAATTACTATCATTATAACTACCACTTTTGTAATTATAATAATTTGTTAGGGATATTTGTGCCATTGACTCATTAAATAAATTGTATTGACTAGCAAATACCTCGTTGTAATCAATCTCAGTTGCGAGTGCGTCAATACTAGCTTGCTCTAGTGTACTAATGTCACCTTGTGTACCTTCCCATATGGTATAACTAGATACGCTATCAAAATCATTTAATAATATTTGGGTATCCGTCAATTCGTGATTTGTATATGTTTTGTCAAAATAATAATTAACTAATATTTGTTGGTCAATAGTAGCAAACTGTGTAAGTCTTGATAAAAATTGAAGTTTTGCACTGCCCAATGAGTATCTACCATTATTAAATTTGACACCTTCAAAAATATTGTTAGTATAAAAGTCTAACACTTGCGAACTGAGAGCACAAGACTTTTCGTCTAAATCACGATACAAACTACAAAATTTATTGAGTTCGTTTTGAACGACATTGCTTGTTACATCAAAACTAGTACGGGCTTCCAAACTGTGTTTTTGAGTTGTAAAAGCATTTAGGGCACTTTCAAATTCTTGTAAAGCATCCAAAACTTTTTGTGACTGATTAGCAGGCAAATTTACCAAACCGAAATCCAAACGTTTAATATAATAATTGATTGAGTACATAGATGCCTCAAACACTGGTGCAAACAAAACCCCATATGTCTGTTTTTCGTCAACGTTGTTGGCTAGTTTTACATAACTATCGTTAGAATTAATAGCAGTATTTAAAGTGTCTCCATATTGTATATCGACATTCCCCTCTTTATCAAAAATATCCGTATTGCTAGCGATTATTTCGTTATATTGTTTGATAACATTAGAATATATAGTGTTGCCAGTTTGTCCACAACCATACAGAGTAAACGATAGCATACCTAACACACACATGCACAAAATTGCACTCAAAAACTTATTTGCAAATTTAGTCATCATTTACCTCCCTACCCCGCCAACTTTGTTAAAAATAAATTGAGTACCATAATTGATTGCTTGTTTTTATTTTCGTCACTAAGTGTTGTAACATAAGCACTCTTGTCTGTACTATTTAACCAAGCATTAACTTCTGCAATATTTAGATTAAATGCTGATACAAACCCCTCTACTGTACAATCTGTTATGTTTTCATTTATTGTAGCATATACAAAGTTTGCACTATCTGCATTTTTATAGGCATTCAGCAAAAGTTGTGCATCGCTATATGTCGTTTGGTTGACATCTTTAACAACGTCGTCCTTACATACCTCAACTACAGCGTTTTGTAATATATTACCTTGAGCGTTAAACATTTGTAAAAACATAATCTTTAGGTCTCTCGGTATGCCGTTTGACGCTTGTTCAGTGTAGTTATTTTGCTTAACAACCTCTAACATATTGTCATTTAAAGTTATCAAAGTGGTTGTTTGGTCAATTAGACATTGCATAATTTTTTTGAACTCTGCTAGTTTTGTAGATGATGTTGTAGTGCTAAGGGCAGAGTCGATATTAAAGATTGCCACAGCCTCCATAGTAGCAGATAGTTTGGTTGCATAATCATCAAAGCAAGATTCTATCTTTTGCAAACTCTTTTGGTTGCCACCAAACACAGTGTCATTTGTCAAGGCCTGTGCCATTGTCCATTGCATTGAATACTGCAAATGCAACATACTATACGCCTTAGACAAAGCCGAATCCGAAGTTTGCAAAGATTGTGCATAAGTGTTTACAGCGCTCGTGTCTGACGCACTTAAATCCGAACTTATATTTTCCTCCAAATTTTTATAATCATCAGAATTTAAAATATCATAGTTTTTTTGTGCTATATTTATGTCACCTTGGATATTTTTGTTTTGATTTGTAAAAACAACTACTAACATTGCAACGATAACAACTACCAAAGCAACTGATATCGTAGCAACTAGCACCTTACGAGATTTGTCGTTCATAATTTCTCCTATATTTTAAATAATTTTTCCAAGTTAAAATATGACCATGGTTTTGTGTCTTCGACAGGAGAACACTTAAACACCATTTTACTACGCGTAGTTGGGTGTTCAAACTCTATTCCATACAACATCAAACCTAAATTAGTATTTTTTGCCAGTGTATCACCACTATAGAGTTTATCGCCAAACACTGGACAACCTAGTTGTGCCAAACCAAAGCGTACATCGGCAATGGAGGAATTATATTTGGATATCTGCACTAAAGATATTTGAGAAACGGTCTCCAAAAGCTTGTAATAAAAACCTATTCTAAACGACTGCTTTATAGGTGGCGCAATACCAAGTCTACCGTCTGGCAACTTTTCCACGTTGACGCTAAAACCGCCTCTAACAGGCTCAGGCTTACCCACAGTTACGCACAAAAATTTGTACACAATATCAGCATCTTGCATCCTCTCAAAAGCTTTGCGAGAACGTACATACACTACCAACCCAGCACTCACTGTACTAAGAGTAATAAGAGGTTGACAAAAACCAAGTTTACCGTTTTGTTTAATTAAATATTCTTGCACACCCTCGTCTAATAGGTCTTGAGTTATACCAAAATCCTTTTTTACAACCAAAAAATGATTGTCTTGATACACTATGTGTAGTTCCATTTTATATCCTCTCTATCCCTAACTTTATGTTTTGATTGTTAATCTCTACATCCTTAATATTTTCACCGCCCTCGGTGTTATGCATATTGTCTACTAGTACGTTGGTCCTAATTACTGATGCAAACTTGTCTATCACGCGTTCGATATTCTTGTCACCTTTGTAATACAAGTTTATCTTGTCTTCCACCTCAAAGTTGGCTTCTTTACGCATACTCTGTAGTTTGCTAACAACTTCACGCATAATACCTTCATCTATCAATTCTGGAGTTAATACGGTATCTAATATAACTGTAACACAACCTTGACTTTGTGCTTTAAAGTTTGGCTTGCTGACAGCATTGATGAGTACGTCATTTAATGTTAATTCTATGGTTGTACCGTCTATATCAAAAGTTTCTATTTGCCCAGCATTAAGTTTGTTAACCAGTTTTTGGCTATCACAATGTGATAGATAATTTCGGATACCACCAAGCAGTTTACCGTATTTAGGGCCCAAGGTTTTGAGTTGTGGTTTTAATTCAAAAGTGATAAACTTGGCAGTATCTACGATAAACTCAATCTGCTTTACATTTAAGTCTTCTTTGATAATCTCTAACATGTCAGCATCAAGATGCTCAGGTTTGGTAGTATAAACATACATATGTGCTAGTGGTTGTCTATTCTTGATCATTGTCTCAGCGCGTACTGCTCTACCAAGAGATACAATGTCTATTACCTCGTCCATGCTCGTCTCCAAATTGTGGTCAATCTTTGATTCGTCCACATGTGGATAATCGCACAAATGCACACTCTCAGGGTCTGTTGTTCGCTTTAAATTTTGATAAATTTCCTCACTCATAAAAGGCATAAAAGGCGCAATCATTTTGACGATAGTCATAAGTACTGTATACAGAGTTGTAAAAGCCGAAGTCTTGTCAGCACTTACGCCGTCCACCCAAAACCTTTCACGGCTACGACGCACATACCAGTTGGACAAAATCTCTACAAAGTCTTCTATCATTCTAGTAGCCTCAATATAGTTGTAAGCGTCCATATCTTTGGTAACTTGTTTTATTAATGTATTAAGCTTGGATAGTATCCACTTGTCCATTTTAGACAATTGACAATCTGTTAATTTAACACTACCATCATATTTATCAATATTAGCATACAATACATAAAAAGCGTAAGTATTCCACAAAGTACCAACTATCTTATGTTGTATCTCACCAAATAGGTCTTCGTTAAACTGCGTGGTTACCAGCGGTGTTGCGTTAGACAAAAAGTACCAACGCATAATATCACAACCGTATTTGTCAATTAAGTCATTAGGGTTAACAACGTTACCAAGAGATTTACTCATTTTTTTGCCGTTACGGTCTAGTAGAATACCATTTACAACACAATTTTTGTAAGGTGTTTGGTCAAAAAGAACCGTCGAAATTGCTTGTAAAGTATAAAACCACCCACGGGTCTGGTCTTGTCCCTCACTGATAAAATCTGCCGGGAATTGCTTTTCAAACTTCTCTTTATTTTCAAAAGGATAATGTAATTGTGCAAAAGGCATCGCACCACTATCAAACCAGACATCAATAACTTGTGGTACACGTCTCATGGTGCCATCGCATTTTGGACAAGCCAACGTAACACTATCTACATATGGACGATGTAATTCTATATCTTTGTCTAGTTTACCTAAAGTACGCAACTCCTCTCTACTACCAATTGCATGCAAGTGCCCGCATTTGTCACAGCGCCAAATGTTGAGAGGTGTCGCCCAAAAGCGGTCTCTAGATAAATTCCAATCAACAGCATTTGCAAGAAAGTTGCCCATACGTCCATCTCTTACACTCTCAGGAACAAAGTTTACGTTAGCATTATTTTTGAGCATTTGTTGACGATAGTCACTCATCTTAACAAACCAGCCGTCTGTTGAGTAAAAAATCAACGGAGTGTGACAGCGCCAGCAGTGTGGATAGTCATGTTCTACCATCTCTTCTTTGATTACAACGCCACGTTGTTTTAATTCGTCAATAATTAGTCCATTTGCCTCAATATTACGCATGCCAGCGTACTGTGGCACTGCGTCTACAAAACAACCTTTTTTATCTATCAACTGGATAAAAGGCAAATTATATTTTTGACCCACAAGACTATCATCAACACCAAAGGCTGGAGCAATGTGCACAATTCCTGTACCATCTGTAGTGGTAACATAGTCAGCACATGTTACAAACCAACCTTTTGATAAATCTGTATTAGCATAATTTTTAAACAATGGTTCGTACTTTTTGTATTCCAGAGTCTTACCCAAAAATGTCTTTAGAATGTTGTACTCTTTGAATAATTTATCTATGAGATTTGTCGCCATGATATACCTAGTACCATCCGCTACTTCAAAGAGTGAATATTCTACACTCGGGTTAACAGCAAGTCCAGAGTTGCTAGGCAACGTCCATGGTGTGGTAGTCCATGCCACAAAGTAAGTATTATCCTCATCTAATAGCTTAAACCTTACATACACGGTGCGATCTTTTACTTTTTCGTAACCCTGTGCCATTTCGTGCGAAGCTAACCCTGTGCCACAGTGTGGACAATAAGGCACAACTTTGTGTCCCTCGTAAATGAGGCCCTTGTCAAACATCTGCTTTAACGCCCACCATTCACTCTCGATATATTCATTATCCGACGTCTTGTATCTATTATCAAAGTCTACCCAGTAACCAAGTTTTTTTGTAGCGGGTATCCAAGCAGACATGTAATAATCCACTACTTCTTTACATTTATTGACAAAATTTTCTACGCCATAATCTACTATATCTTGCTTAGACTTAAAGCCTAGGTCCTTTTCCGCACGTTGTTCTACTGGTAAGCCATGGCAATCCCAACCTGCTCTACGCTCTACACGGTAGCCTTGCATTGTTTTGTATCTACAAAAAGTGTCTTTGAGTGTTCGACTAATTGAATGCCCTATATGTGGTAAACCATTCATTCCCGGAGGTCCATCATAAAAGACAAATTCACGGTGTTCATCACGATTGTTGACTGATTTTTTAAAAATATCGTGTTTGTCCCAAAAGTCTAACACTTTGGTATCAACCTTTGTTAAATCTAATTTTGTATCTACTTTGCTGTACATAAAAACTCCTAATTAAATGTTGTAATCATCTATAATTTTGTTAAGATCAATAAAATCTGCGTTCGTCAAAATATTTATTGCACGTTCGTTTTCGGTGCCATGTTTTGTAATAATTAACGCCTGCAGTTTACGGTTGTTGTAAAAATAATTTAACACCTCTTGCACAGTGATTTCTTCACTACACACTAGATATGTTATACCTTCGTTGTTATTGGTCAATATGTCACAAACAGGTGTGGTAGAGATAAACTTGGAAATGTTTAATACTTCATTTTTTAACGCCCCGCCCAAAACATTAACAATCTGGACGCTATCCAGCACTCCTACCAAAGCACCTTCTTGATATACAGGGATACTCTTAAAACCACGACTAGATAGCAAAGCAATAGCATCTGCAATGGTTGCACGGTAATCTATAATTTGCACATCTTTCTTTTTGATGCAATTAACTGCCTTTGGTGGGCTGGAAATTAATTGAGCGATATGTTCCATTTCTTTTACCACTTCGACATGCGGTTCGGCAATAACACGCTCTTCGGTGCTATTGTGCACAATGGAATTACGCAATCTACCATAATCTATCAACTTGTCCTCATAGTGACGAATAACGCTATTTAGTGGCACAGTACGACGTACGACATCAGCAAAACTAATATTACGTTTAAAATTATAAATACCACGTAAACTTTGGTCAATAATATTGTAGGCATTAATAAAACGCATTGCGTTACTGGTCTTATCACTAAAATTGGGATAATTTACCTGTTCTATAGACACATCTTCATCATCAGTGTATTGGTTGTCAAAACTCAAAATACAGAACCTCCAAAAAAATATATAAGTCCAGTTTAACACAAACAGGACAAAATGACAATTTATTTTTGTGTTTATTTTTATTTTTAAGTCATTTTTTGGTATAAAATGGGTGTCTTTAATAATGTAATTTAAAAAATTAAATGAAAAGGTTGATTTTTTTTAAAAAATAGCATATACTTACATAGTCGTACTAGACGGGGCGCTAGCGGTGCCCTGTACCCACAATCCGCTTAGGTGGGGTCGAATACCAATCTCGATAGACGTGCCATTAGTTTTGTGGTATGTGCCTATCGTTGAACGCATAGGTCTTGTGCAATGTTATACTGCGAACCGTGTCAGGGTCGGAAGACAGCAGCACTAAACAGATTTTAGCATGTGCCACAAGGAAGCCTAGCGGGAGATAAGCACATATTTACGGTCTAACGGAATGCCTAGCAAAATTGGTTGTACGGCTTTTTTATTTTTGTAAAATAAAAACACCATTTTGCATGGTGTTTTTGTTTATTAAGCATTATTTTTTATTTATAGTCTGATAATCATCAAGAGATTTTTGATTTGGGTCACGGAACAACGAGCGCAACTCGTTTTCAGTTTTCTCCACGTTCTTAGCATATTCTGCCTTTGCTACAGCTTCGGCTTTTGCTTTCATAGCCTTCTCTTTTGCTTGTTTTTTGGCCTCTACTGTTCTTGACTTATCAGCACTTGCACCTATAATGTCTGACAATTCTTTTTTAGTTTGTGCAAGTCTTTTTTTTTCTACAATCCTTGGCTCACGCTCACCAGTTTTGTATTCTTCATGAATCTTTTCATACTGCATTTGTTTTAAGTCTTGCTCTGCTCTGTCTTTGGCTATTTTGCGTGAAGTAAATCCATCGACTACGTTTTCGTTAGCATAATAATCTTTGATAGCTGCTTGCGCTCTTGCCGTCCTAGCCTCTCTATCTGCTCGTGCTTTTGCTACCTCTATTTTGCTCTTGCTCTTTTTAATACCTTCTTCGGCTCTGGTAGCATATGCAACGCCAACCAAAGCTGGGTCTAATTCCTCATGTTTTACACTCTTCATCCTTGCATTTTCTTCGGCAGTAATGGCATTCGCTTGATTGAACATCCTAGCTGTGTCTGCACGATATTCATAGTCATCAGCACGAATCTTGTCCTTGAGCTTCATATTAATCGTATGAGCACTCAACCTAAAGTTGCGGTATTTAGTCTTAGCAATACGAGCGACCTTGCTTACACCATTTTTGATTTTTGCTGTAATTGTTGCATCAACCACTGTACCACGTAAAATTGACATGTTAGGCTCTGCTATACCAAGCTTACGACAAAGCTTGTGTACCTTTAGCACTGACTTGTCTAACATCTCACGGCTTAGTTTGACTCCACGTTCGTCTTGACGAGTGTAAGCACGGCGTAAATTTTTGAGTAAACTGTGATATCTAACAGCGTTCACAATATTTTTGACTCCAAACGCAATACCAATCGCACCGACACCAAATGCTAACAAACCTGGGAACAAAGCACTACCAAGAGCAAGTGTAGGAGCAACTACTGGAAATGTTGTAACCATCAAATCAATACCGAATACGCTTGCCAATACACCAACAACGCCTTGCCCAATTGCCCAATTGCGAGCACGTCCACTCCTTGATGAATACTTTTGCACAAAATCTTCGTAATTGGATTTGTCACGTGCTTGTACTCTTGGTGAAACTCTAGTTGTACGAGTTGTATCCTCTAGCACAACATCGTCTGAGGCGTGCTTTCTGCGTTCCTCATCAGCGATAGCCATTGATACTAAAGTAGGGTCCAAATCAACACTTGTCGATTTACCTTTTACGGTACCAGTTCTCCTCGGTGTAGCACTAGCATGTGCAACAGTATCAGACGCCTCACGTACTGAACGAGATTTTGTACCAGCTGTCGTAGGTGCGTCAACTGTCGCTCCGTATTCATCTAATGTTGTAGTCCTAGCTCTAGTAGACGTCGCACTCACATCCTTGTCAATATTTGCCATATTTCCCCTCCAAAACATCTAAATCAATTTATGTTATTATAGCATACTGAAATACAAAATGCAATACTAAAACAAAAAAAAGTTGATTATTTTTTGCAAGCAAGTGAGATTTCGTAAACGATATCGCTAAAATAACGTGGTGGTAAAGTTTTTAACGCTCTAGCATTTACCTTGTCTGCTCGCCAAGTATTATTCTGATATTTTACATTATTTAGGTTGTAAAATCTTAGTTCCTTTACAGTAATTTCTGTTAAATCATCTAGACGATTTGGGGCAAACTCTATCTCACAGAACAAATTGTAAGTAGTATTTAGTTTGACCATAGATACAAGGCCAAACGGCTTTTGCCTCTGCCCTTCTAACCAGCCTTTATTCTTGAGTTCTTGCACAAAAAGTAAGCCATTAACAATCATGCCGTTAAAGCGCGCCACAAACGATGTCATACTGCTATAATTATTCAACGAAAAAACCTGCCTATCCAATTGATTGAATGTCGTAAACTTACCCTCAAATACTGGTTTCCAACTGTATTCTGGTGCTTCGATTGGGTGAAATAGCGCAATCATAGGATTTAGGACGGTAATATTATTGATATTCATTACCTTTTGACGTTGCCCATCTACAACCTTAAACGTGTCAACCACTTTATCTAATGAATACTCTGCCCACAACAACCCGCGTGACAAACTATACAAGATAGGATTTTTGAGAATATTGGTGTCAAAATCTACACTGCTCCATTTACGAGTGTTGGTAAAAGCGGACTCTAGCCTTTTGGTTTGTTTTGTTAGTTCTTGCTCAATACGTTTTTTCAAATCTTGAATTTGCTCTTTTGTCGACGCATCACAAGCATCTAATGATTTTTGCTCGCATTCGACTACAACTTGACAATTTTCATCAATCTTAAATTTTACACTAGTATCACCAAAAACCTGGGTGGCATTTAGTTGCGAATCAAACCCAAATGTTGGCACAAGGCTATCAGCAAGTTGCTCAAAATCTTGGTAACTAAAAATTTTGTTTTGCTGAATACTATCTAATATATATGAGATTACCTTATCATATTTGAGATTATGTTTATCCAAATTTCGTAAAACCGAACGAATATCGTCCGCCTTTGACAATGTAGTAATATTAACAAGAGTCTTAACTATGTCACCTTTTTCACCGTCATAAAGGTCTGCAGTGGTCATCAAAATCTCTGCAAGACATTGGTCACTACTGATTGACGCAATCAAAGCAATTGCCCATTCATCATCTGATGTGCCATGTAATACAAATTGTTCGTATACATTATGACTTAGGTTATCCAATGTTTTTTGCGATAAAAATTCTCTAAAGTAAGATAACTCGAATGTTGCTTTTGGAGAATAAAGCGTATGGAATTGAGTAATCAAAAATTGTGTAGTGTTGACGGGAGCAAAGTCATCACTTGCAAGTAATACTGTCGGGTAGGACGACAAACGTTTGCCAAGCACAATCTCGTCTACCATTTTGTAGTGATTTACCGCTTTTACAAAACTAGCAAGTGTCTTAATACGTTTTTCTAGAGCAATGGGAATATACTCCAAAATTTTCGCCTTTTGTCTATCGTCTGCTATGGTTCTAAAAATCTCTGTAAATACGTTATTCAATGTCTGCTGTTTTACGAACACTAGCATCAAGTCGACATACTGCTCATTGTTAATTTCTTTGTTATGTAACAGTTTGTTAATAGCCTTTATAGCGGTATCATTATGCTGCTGCAAAAATGGAACGATTAGTTGGCGGTCAGCAACACGTGTTAAATAAAAATTTATAGCAATATCTACACTATGCAAAACATCCATAGATGCTAAAAAGTTTAGGCCCAAAACACCATATTCAGTAAAATTTGATTCCAAAAACTCAAGCAATTGCTCTTCGTGTTGATTAGTATACTCACATAAATAATCTCTCGCTGGGCGTTGCCAACGACTGATAAGTTGCCCATCAAAACTATTGATAATATCAAACAATGCAGGCAAGACCTCTAAGTTGTCAATTTTAGAAAACTTTAGAGCCTCTACAAAACGGTCAAATGAACGCTCCATTAGACTGTATTTGTTCGCATTACGGCTGTTGTAGACAACATTACACACATGTGACACAAAAGCCTTGTCAAAAAAAGTGTACAATAGTTCGTATTGTTTTGTTTTTAACAAGACTATCAAAAATTTGTGCAAATAGTCACAAAAATCGGTATCCAAAAGGACCGCCCCCGACAGATTTGACAACGTCTGCACACTTGGAGTAATGGGCACAGTGTAATTCACCCATTGAGGTTCTGTGTCTGGTACATTGTCTAATATGTAGATATCTAGGTCCGTTGCCATTGCTTTGTTTAGTCCGCCGTCACTCCACAAGTCATCCAATGCTTTTGTTAGATAATCTAACTTTTCCTGTTTTATTTGCATTTTATCCTCCGCATAAAACATCAATCGGTCTTATTCTAACATTATTTTTGGGTTTAGACAAGCATTTGATGCAAAATAACAGTCAATTTAGCATCTGCTGGATAGATAGTTACCAGTCTATTTAACTCTTTTTCGGTAATGTGTCCAACCACTTTGAGATTGTTATCTAGTACCGTAAAATTTGTAATGCTAAAAGGTGAAATTTGTGAAAAAAGTCTGTACAAAGTGATATTTTGATTGACAGCAATATTACGCACGCTGATACCTTTGTTTATACGTGACATCTTGTACGCTAGATTGTTTACACGCGAATATTGAATATTTCTTGTATCTGTTAGACTGGTAACGAACAAAAACACACCAAAAAACAGCAAAGTAAAATTTGGCGCAAAAAAGGTAGTAATAACAAACAAAACAATCAACAATGATGATAATATTACACCAATTACTCTTACAATTGTTACCGCTCGCATCCTACTAAATTTTTGACTAAGTAACGCAAGCAGTACTCTCCCGCCATCAAGTGGATAAATAGGCAACAAATTTACAATAGCAATAACTAAGTTGGCAATATAAAAATCATAAGTAAAACTATAGCTAACAGGCAACGCCCACCAAAAAGCCATAGTCAAAACCACTAACATAAAGTTGGCCAATGGTCCTGCTAGTGCTATGCGTACCTCGTCTTTGTAACTAAAATAAACATTGCTCCCACTAATACTCACTCCATGAGGCATGAGTTTGATTTTATTTAATTGATACCCCAATCTTTTAGCGACCAGTGCATGTGCACATTCGTGGAGCAACAAACACAAAATGTAACTTACAAGCAAACCAAAATAACCAAAATAAATAAAGGCACAGCACAAAATAATAAATAATGGGTGAAAAGATAAATTAAAATTCATTTAATCACCTCTATTATAAATAATTTGACTAATTTCGTTTGAAACGACTCTAAATGGATTTAAATCACCTAAAAAATCACTTGCAAACAAAATAATAAAACTAAGTATAATAGTTAATAATAAAGTATAAAGATTGCCATATTTCATTTTTACCACCTTACAACACTCCAAAAATTTTTATTCGCTTAGCACGCACTTTGCACCTTAGCACATAACAGCCATCATCTTCGAGTACTAAGTTGGTACGAATATCCTCACGGTCGACATCCATATAGTTTTTAATAACCTTGTACAAGTCATTCTCTAACACTCTGTCTATTTTTTGCGAGTCAAAACGTTTTTCGCTTATCAAGACTTGCATCAATCTGTTCTTTATTTCTTTTTTAGACATAGTGTTTGCCTCGTTGTTGCGCTAGATTTTGGCAAGTATAATGCCCTAAAAACACATTGTTAGCAAGCGATTGTATGGCACTATTAAATTTTACGTCCCTTGTATTTATCTTACCACTTATACTAGCAATACTATTAATATCTCGACTTTCGGGGATTTGTCCGAGTAATGGAAGTTTGAGAGCAGAGGCAATATCATCAGCGCACAGCATTTTGTGCCTTGATACCAAATACTCATCTAGTCTATTGACTACCAAACCTACACCATCTAGGTTGTAATGACAAAGTAATGTAGCGACCTTGTCCGCATCTCGCACTGCGGTTATGTGTGGTGTAGTGACAATTAAAGCCTCACCGGCACAAAATACAGCCTTATGAAAGCCAAAATCTATTCCTGCTGGACAATCTAACAATATGTAATCAAAATCTTCAAGCTCTAAAACAATATTTTTTAGGTCGTCTGGTTTAACTCGCCCAACATTGTAAGTATGGCAAGACGGCAAATAAAACAAGTCTAGACACTCTTTGTCCTGCACTAATGCTTGATTTAGACGTACACGATGTTCTAATACGTCCACAATATCATACAATACATCTGATTCGATACCTGCCACAATATCTAGATTATTTAGTCCAACATCAACATCAAGCATTACCACTTTGGCTCTATTTTGGGCCAATTGCTTGCCAAGACTAAGACAAATTGTACTCTTACCAACTCCGCCTTTACCACTAGTTAAAACTATTTTCCTTGCCATAGATTCTCCTTTTAGAAAAAATTGTATCTACAAAAATAAAAAAGTAAAGAGAATGATACGCATACCATTCTCTTTCGACAATAATAGTTTGATTAATTAATTTTCTTCCAAAATTGTCTTGAGTAGTTTTTTATCACCCAGTAACATACCAAGACCTTGTGCGGACGTACTCCCTTCGACTACAGCTACACGAATGTTTAGATAATTTGTCATAAATCTGTCCAATCCAACAATCTTACTAGCGTTGCCACAAACAACAATACCGACCTCGTGGATATACCCCACGACCTCAGGCGAACACGCATTGATAATGGTGTTAACTGATTCGGTAACTAGTTCGTAATATTCCACAACTGCTTTGTACACATCATCTGCTGTTACGAGTACTTCTTGTATACTATTATCTGAGGCAACGCCCTTAACTATCATACTCGATACATCGTTTGGCAACAAAGAACCAATCTCTTCTTTTAACAATTGTGATGTACGCTGGTCAATAACTAAGTCAAATTTTTGTTTAGTATAGCGCTCAATAGACTTATTCATCTTGTCTGCACCAACATTCAATGTCAACCCATGTATTATACCACACTCACCAATAACCGCAATATCAGTACACCCTCCACCTATATCCACAATAAAAGTGTTGAGCTGATTAACTAAATCACATCCAGCGCCCAAGGCACTAGCAATCACTGTCGGGACAAGCCACACATCACTAATCCCCGCACCATATGCCACAACCTGGTATTGCTTTTTATTTTCTAGCGAAAGACCGCAAGGCACACTAAAAACAGCACTTATCCTAGCATCTGGGTCATCAGTTGTAACCATTTGAACATATTTACGCAATAGTTTGGTGGCAACTTCGACATTTTTGATTTGCCCATCTACTACTGGGTCTACCAGCATAAAATGCGTAGGCACTCTACCTTGCAATTTTTCTGCGCGCTTGCCATACTCTTTTATACTCAAATGTCCACGTTCGTTTATCTCACACAACGCCTTAGTTGGCTCATGCAAAATAATACCCATACCATCTCTATATATTGTGGTACTGGTTGACCCCATATCCACACCTATTTTAATCTTTGACATAGCCACCTCACGAAATATAAACTATGTGATGTAAAAATTTGAACAAGTCAAATTTTTATGTTGCTGTCTCAACACCACAATAAATTGTGGCATCACAGTTTGAACCGGCATCAGTTGCTGGCAAGTATCCCTTCGGGCTGTTTGCCGACAACTTCAGTTAGTATAGTATATCATCAAAAAGTTAAGTTTGCAAATATTTATGCCAACCAAAAATAAAAAGATAGTGGTTTTAGTACCACTAACCTTTTTATCTATTATATAAGTTCAAGATTTTTACCAAAAACACGTTTAAAGTCATTGCGCGCCTCGTTAGCACTCTCTATTTCGTAAGTTGCATCGATATTTTGGTCACGCAAAACAGTCTTCATAATCACACTATCTCCCAATACATCACAGACAATTTCTTTGATGTGAGATTGTTGCGTTTTATCTAGTCCAACACAAATTTTTAGTAATACCGCCAGTTTTTTAACAGCATCTAGGTCATCATCATTGACGATATCCTTATATTTTACCCACTCAGACAATGAAAAGTCTTCGCTATTCTGTGAACTTACAATAAAGCCCGCTAATACCAAGTCTCGATGTGACGCGCCATATATTTGCGAATTAAGTATTATCGGTAAAGCGTTCTTGTTTGCGTTTTGATATCTCAAGCGTTTACCACAACCGTTGAGATAACAAGCAATCTTTAACGCTTTTATGTGTTGACGAGTAAGCTTGTGCTGTACACGCAATTGTTTGAATAACATCATAGCAAGAGCGTAGACATGCAAGCCATTCCTTTCGTCTACGCCATAATAGTCCACATTAGCATTCAAACTGTATACCAAAATATCTACAATAGGCTTTTCAGCAGTGATAGGGACACATTGGTTAAACATAACACCAATAGCAATAGATGACGCACCAGCAATAACCAATGTTTGGATGTCAAATTTATCAACCAAAGCAGTAACAATAGCCAAGCCACCAGATAAAGCACCAGCACTTGTGACTGATACACCTTTTATTTTTGAACGTTTGTCAACATCAAGTGTTTTTACCGCGTTATAAACGTCTAAAACATCTTTGTTAGACATAACATAATTGTGTACCAAGTCCAAAGGATACTTTTTGCCCCTACGACTAATAGTGCCTAAACTCTTAAAGACCTCACCTACACCAATAAATTGCATTTCAGAGATATCCAACTCTTGAGGAAGATTTAGTTTGTTAAGTACATAACAAAAAAAGTCATGCATAGCTTTTGATTGTTCCACAGGCGAACCTTGCTCCATAAACAACGCAGATAATGTATTTGCACCAAAAGCAATCGTATTGACATACAAAATATTTTTACGTGAATAAATAATGACTTGAGTCTTATCAGCATCTACATTAAAGATAATACCTTTGGGGATGTCCAACGTATTGACAACACTTGTATAACACGCAGTAATCTCGTCTTCTGGGGTCATTAGTCTAATCTTAAAACCACTAGCAATCTCAATTTCCTCAAGAAAACCAAAATAGTTTTTAGCTTCACGAAAATCACTGCTAGCATACGCAATTGCCTTAGTAACTTGCATAGCATCGCACAATTTACGAAACATCTTAACCACTTTGATTGTACCAGCAATCTCAGTAGGTTTTATGTACCCTTCTCTAAACATATCATCATAAGCTTTGAGTGGTTCGACAATTTCATCACAGACCTCAAACGAAACCCCCGAAGTATACCAAGCCAATATTAGTCTAGCACTACGCGGAGTTAACTCGAGCAAGGCTATCTTTTCTTTTGTAGAAACAACATTTTCTAAATTTTCGATGTTTGTAGGTTGATTCACTTTATTAATCCTCTTCTATTTTAATTGCACCAACTGGACAAATATTTTCGCACGTATGACATTTTATGCATATGTTTTTATCTATTTGAGCTTTGCCGTCAGCACCTAACTTTATGGCATTTACAGGACAAACATTAACGCAAGAACAACATCCAATGCACTTATCTTTACTGACCATAAAATCCTCCTCCTTGAAAGTTTTCTAACAATCTACCACAGTTACAAAGTTTTGTCAAGTCTGTTTTGAGAATAAAAAAGAAATGTAAAAAATTTTAAAAAATTTAGTCAAAAACTCTTTATTTATTTAAAAATGTATGATATAATGTTTGTGTTATTCGAAGTAACACATGCGGTCGTGGCGGAATTGGCAGACGCGCAAGACTAAGGATCTTGTGGTTGATTTTAAACCTTGGAAGTTCAAGTCTTCTCGGCCGCACCAATAGGACTGTGACGCATGTCACGAGTTTGGTCGATTAGCTCAGTTGGTAGAGCAACTGACTCTTAATCAGTGGGTCTAGGGTTCAAGTCCCTAATCGACCACCATGAGGAATATTTAGATTTTAGTTAGTGCTAAAATCTTTTTTTTATAACTTTTTTGCTATTTACCGCATAGTACATTGCATAGTACTCATGCATAGTACTGTCATTTGTGTGACGAAAATAAATTTTTACAATATATATAACATATTTTAATGATTCTTCATATATATCCTTTAACGAGGTGAATATGAGCAATTGTTTAAAAACAATTAACCTAGAAAATCTAAGATATAACTTAAAAACAATAAAATCTAAACTTGATAAAGGCGTAAGACTTTGTGCCGTTATAAAAGATAATGCTTATGGACACGGTGTAAAAAACGTGCTCAATACTATTTTGTGTTAT
This sequence comes from uncultured Eubacteriales bacterium, assembly GCA_900321185.1. Taxonomy (GTDB): domain Bacteria; phylum Bacillota; class Clostridia; order Christensenellales; family UBA1242; genus RUG666. Next base: position 20,336 of record ONVD01000055.1, on the reverse strand, counting down.
GCAGATTATCTTGCTGTTGCAAATGTGGTCGAAGGATGCACTGTGCGAAAAGAAACGGATTTGCCAATACTTATCTTAGGAGAATTTGAAAACGAAAACCTACAAAGCATAATAGACAACCAGTTAGAAGTCACAGTCAGCTGTATAGACGAAATAAATTTTTTGATTAACAAACTTAATACAAATAGTGTTGGTGTACATTTAGCAATTGATACAGGAATGCATAGATTAGGATTTAGTAGTAAAAAAGATTTTAGACAAGCACTTAAATTAATATCCAAACATCCAAATATAATTTTAAAAGGTATTTATTCACATATTGGTGACGCGAATAACTCTATTCGTACAACAAAACAAAACCTAGAATTCAGCCAGTACTATGCACTACTACCTAATACTATGCATACAATTGTGCATATAGCAAACTCTGATACTACAACAAAGTATAATAAAATGCACTACTCAATGGTGAGAGTGGGTATCAGTATGTATGGTTATGGTGAAGATAAAAACCTAAGACCTGTAATGTCTGTATTTGCAAAAATAGTACATTTAACTACTCTAAATGAAAATGCTTTGGTAGGATATGGTAGCGAACATTTAATTAAAAAAGGTACATCCATTGCCACTGTTAGTATTGGATACGGTCAAGGATATCTACGTAGTAACCAAAAATTTGGTATGGTCATAATCAACGGAAAACTTTGCAAAATCATTGCGAACGTCTGTATGGATATGGTAATAGTGGACGTCAGTAATGTAAATTGTCATGTCGGGGACTATGCAGTAGTTATGGGGTGTCAAGGCATTCACAAAATAGACGCTAATCTTTTGGCTATATTTAATAACACAATACCATATGAGATTTTAACAAATTTTGATAAAATAAAAAGCAGTATAGTCACACACTCCTAGTGTGCATAGTATACCGCATAGTACTGTGCATAGTACTTAATATCATATTGTTATATTGGTTATAAAATAATATAATGCATTTTCTGCAGACATTTCACCTGATTTAATTTTGTAATCCAATTCACCGCCAAAATCTATAATGTTTTTGAGCTTTACAGGGCTAAATCTTCTACCCATATCCTTTGCAACTTTTATAGCATACTCTTTTACACCTAACTTTTTAGCTATATCTGCATTTGATTCTTTAGAGATAACAGCAAAAAACATACGCCTAAAATTGGCAGTCAACATCATCAATAGTACTTGTGGTGATTCTTTTTGTATTAACAATTGTCTAACTATATTTAATGCGGTTTTGGCATCTTTTTTTGACACGGCATTACTTAGTTCAAATATATTGTAGTCCAAATCTTTGTGTACTTGGTCGGCAATAATTGCAGTTGTAACCATGCCATTCTTGCCAACATAATTCGAGAGTTTGTTAATTTCGTTATTTATACGCATTAAATCACCCGAACAATATTGTACCAGCATACTTAAGGCACTGGCATCAATTACAACTTGATTATCCTGAAAACTTTTTAATGCTATCTTTTGCAGTATTACGTCGTCTAATGGAGAACAATCCACAATCGTTGCAAACTTAGTTAAATTTTTGTACCATGTAGCGCCTATTCCATCACTTATTAGTAAAATACTATGGTGTATGTTGTTCTCCAAAATCTTTTTGATAAAATCGGCATCTACAACCGAACGTAAAGCCAAATCTTTGAGCACCACCACTCGATTATCCGCCATCATTGGTATTGCCTCAAGGTCACGCAAAATTGCATCTAAATTGTAATTATCATCGTTATACCTAGTTATATTAATATCCTTAAGATTACTTACAGCCTTTGTTTCAATCATATCTTGTGCTTTTTGACGCAAAAAACCATCTTTGCCGTTTATGATATAAACTGAATCTAGATTGTTATTTAACTCGTGTTTTAAATCTTGAAACTTCATACTTTCCCTCTACTAAATTGTTACACACTACTTAAATTTTGTCAATAATTAGACTACAAAACTAAACACAAAATAAGTAATAATATCGAAAGATATATAATCGAACTGGCAAACATTCGTTTTGTGTGTTTATTTAGAATACACTTGTCACTAACTAAGAACAACGCAAACGCCCAAACAAAAAGCTCAAGTGGTAATAAAGTATTGACAGATAATGTTGCATAAGGAATAGATGCTATCCAACCAGTCAACAAATCTATCAATCTAAAACACAACTCTGGTACTATTAGAGTATAACCAACAAATGGTAGCAATATCGTTAATAATGTTAGCACAAACAATAACATATACACTATTCCAAAGAATGGTACAACTATTATATTAACAAGTAAACTAAATGTACTAACATAATGGAACGTTTTCATTATGTATGGCATTGTTCCTATTTGAGCACTAAGACTTAGGTTGACTGTATCGAATACACCATAAACAATTTTGTTTTTCTTGAATTTTTTGTAGCACAAGCTAAATAAAGGCACTAATAAGATAATTGAAAATACTGCGGAAAAACTAAGTTGAAAGCTTACATCAAACACATATAACGGATGGAAACATAGTATAATGAGCCCCGCTAGTGATACACTAGACAAACTATCCGACTGCTTTTGGAAAGCCTTGGCACTTAGTAAACATATTGCCATAATGGTCGCACGAGTGACTGAAGGTGTCATACCACACAATAAACAGTAAAAAACTAATACTATACTGGTTATCAAAAATTTTAGATAACCTCTTTTTATTCTACAAAGTTTTAGCACAAGCGCCATCAAAGTTACCACAAAACCAACGTGCAATCCAGATACTGCAATAATGTGTGCTACGCCTGTAGCCTTTAGGTTGTTTTCTATTTCGTCATCCAACCCTGTGCGGTCACCTATCAAAACTGAATAAGCAAGCGATGCATATTTAGGCGACATATAATTATACAAAGTATCATGGATTCTTTCACGTACTGCATCTAGTCCGACTGGGTCCTTATTGTACAAAACTATATCACCCTCGTCTAGATACACAGAATATTCAAAATTATTTTTGTAAGCATATTCATACAAATAATTATTACCAAACACTGGGGTTTTGACAAATTTGCCACCAAACACAATATCATCATTAACACTTAATTGGTACAAATCTGAGTTTTCCCCAAAGTCACTGACAGTTACCTTTAGATAAATGTTTTTATTTAATCTAACTTTGGTATCGTCCACCATAACAACGGCGTCTTTTATCAAAAACCGTAGAGACTCTTCACCTTCTTCAGTGTTTGTATACGAATAATTAGTCTTGACCGAACCTACTACATAATATTCTGTATCTTCATCAAAATCGTATTCGTAAGTGTAGGTGCGATACATTCCTACAAAAGTCATACAACCTAAAATAAAACAAGTTGTCAAGCAAATAAGTGGACGCCTGATAGCGTAAATTTTACTCAATATCTTATCATTGTGACTTATCAGGCTCACTGACACTAGTGACATGACTGCAAAACACAAGATTAAAGTAATAAAACAAAGTGTATTAGATATATAGTAAAATACATAGCCAAAATATATCCCCATAAGCAGAGCGATAAATATAAAAAATAACGGTCTGTAATGAGCAAACATACTTTTCCCTCTTGTCTTTGTCTAAATTATAACAAATTTTGCTACTTTAGTAAACTTTTTTAGGTAAACTACTTGATAATTCTACATTTTTATGTTATTATATATTATTGTCATTTGGCCTCATAGTATAGTGGTTAGTACACCAGCCTCTCACGTTGGACACATGGGTTCGAATCCCGTTGGGGTCACCAGAAGCAGAAGTGCGAACGTAAACTCCCAAAGTTTAGGTTCGCTTTTGTTTTACATTATATATTCGGAGGAAAAAATGGATTGGAATTCGATATGGGAATCAATCAAAAATTTTGTAGTTACTGATGGTTGGCAAATAGTAGAAGCGCTTTTAATCCTAATTTTGGGCATAATTGTCGTAAAAATAGTATTAAAGGTCATCAGATCTGCTTTCAAAAAATCCAAATTAGAAAAAATCACTCAATCTTTCTTGTTATCGGTCATCAAATATGCCTTGTACTTGATTTTACTGATTATTGTCCTACAGATTATGGGCGTACCTATGACTTCATTTATTGCCGCCTTGTCAGCAGCTGGTTTGGCAATAGGTTTGGCACTACAAAATTCACTCACAAATCTAGCAAGTGGTATTATTATTGTTAGCACAAAACCCTTTAAAGCTGGTGATTATATTAGCGTAAATGGCGTAGAAGGAACTGTCAAAAATATTCAAATCTTGACTACAACAATTACAACAGTAGACAACAAAGACATAATTTTGCCAAATTCGACTATTACCTCTAATAGTGTTACGAACTATCAAGCCAACTCAACACGTAGAATTAATTTTAGACTGGACGTAGCGTATTCTGAGGATATCCAAGTAGTTCGTGATACTTTGTTACGAGTCATCAACTCAGATGGCAGAGTGTTATCAAACCCTGCTCCTATGGTCAGAGTCGACAATTTTGGCGATAGTGGTATTTGTATCCTTGCCACAGCATGGGTCGACACAGAAGATTATTGGAGTGTCTATTGGGACATTAATGAGCTGATTATTAGCGAATTTAACAAACAAAAAATCAACATTCCTTACAATCAATTGGAAGTACGTATGCGCACCGACACTCCACCAGCACCTTACAGAGAATTACCTAAACGTGTCGAAAAAATACGTACAACAAAACAAAAGTCACTCTTAGAAAATATCCTCGAAGGTGAGTTACCTGATACTAAGAGTTTAAAAAAATCTAAAAAGAAATCTCAAGAACAAAAGAAACAAAAAAAGTTAGCTAAAAATAAGAAAAGCCAAGACAAATCTAACTAATAAACTTCAAAAGAAAAAAGTTTAGGTAATTACCTAAACTTTTTTTATACAAGTAAGTATATATTTTGTTTTGTATTATAGGTCTAATCTCACAAAAATTAGATATGACAACATAATATTATCAGCACTATAGGGTATATGGTGATATAGACTCATACAATTACATAGTCATCGATTGTTGATTTTCTTCTTCCTTAGCACGTTTAAGGTCTTCGCTTAAATTTTTAACCTTGACTAATTTATGTTCAAGTTGATAATCTTTCATTATGCATTCAATCAAACCAGGTTCATTTTCTCCCTTACCCGCTTTAACAGTCTCAACTGCTTGAGGGCGATTGCTTTGCTCATTATCGAGAAGGACTTGTAGTTTATTTATAATAGGATGTCTTTGTGATACATTGACATTGTCAATCATTACATCTGGTACACGTCCGCTCGCTAACATTTCCTCAATGATTTCACCTGCACATGACTTAATATCCTCTGTGCTGAGATTAACGTCTCTTGTCAAAGATATATTGCGAATTTGAAGGCGCAAATAATCCTCAAAAGAAGAACATGAAGCTCCTGTTATAATTTCAGAAGTCGAGTATTCATTTTTTGCAACCTTCCTCATATAATCACGCAACAAAGAATCTGTAGCTCTTACTTCAGCATTAACCTTCATCTTTATTGGAAAGGCAAATATATTAATATATTCAGGCCCAGAATATTTATTGTATAAAACGACCTGCAAAGGTTTTGGGTCTCCTTCAGCCAAACTGAGTATAGGGTCCGAAGTTAACCAACTTCGTGAAAGTGCATCTCTTAAGGGTTCTGGTTTTCTTGCGTTCGATCTAATAATGTAGTTAGCCATAATCTTTCTCCTTTTAGATTTTAATAATTATATCACATAAAGACAAAAATTACAATAGTGATAATAAACGATGAGAGATATTCATCATAAAAACTAATTATCTGTGTGGAGTATTAACGTTTGAATTATCGTTATTCAAATCCTTCATATGCTCAATTACATGAGCATCGTTTGTGATTTGAGCAATCAAGCCTGGCACAACAAAGTGTCAAAGCCCTTAACCCAAGATATTAGAGCCTCGTTTTTTTTTCTTTTTTATCTAGGTTATTAGGATTTTAAAAATCTGTTGTAAAAGCTTCTACTGTTTTAGAATAATTATTTTGCATTTTATTTTCTCATTTCTTGTACTAAGTAATAGTTATAACACGTTTAAAAATAAAAGCAAGCAACTAAATATAACAAAACGCATTATATATGACAATTGAAAAATAAAAAAAAGAATGATAAACTCATTCTTTTATAATTTTGCTAAACACAATCAATTAGTCAACCAACTCAATGATTGCACCCTCTGCGGCATCTCCACGACGTGGACCAGTCTTAACGACTCTGGTATAACCACCATTAACGCCTTTTTGTTCAGCACGAGCCTTGTAACGTGGACCATAAACGTTAAAAATCTTTTCTAGTAATGGGTGTTTGATATCTTCGGTACGCTCGAGAAAAGCAGCTTTAGCTTCTTTTGGTTGACGTTGCTCTTGAACATCATACACACTAGCAGTGATTTTACGACGTGCAGCCAACTTTTTAGGGCCATCGTTGATAACTTCTTTCTTTACCTTAACGCCTTTGTCATTAACAGACTCTTTTGTTACGGTCACGGTGTCATCATATGTATTGACAGCCAAAGCAATAATCTTTTCCGCTTCGCGTTGCACAGCTCTTGCACGGGCATAAGTTGTCTCTACTCTACCAGTCCAAAGCAATGTTGTTACTTGGTTGCGGATAATTGCATTGCGAATTGAAGGGCGTTTGTTTAATTTGTTGTAACCTGCCATTATATTTCTCCTCTATTATTCATCATCATTTTTCATACTCAAACCAAGACTCTCAATCTTTTGAATAATTTCTTCCAAAGATTTACTACCAAGGTTGCGCACTTTAGACAACTCTTTGTATGTCTTGCTAACAAGGTCACCAACTGTCAAAATGTTCGCACGTTTCAAGCAGTTTGTACTACGAACAGATAACTCAAGGTCAGCAATGGACGTATCCAAAACTTTTTTAGTTGCGTCCTTTTCCTTTGCCTTTAATGTCTCTGTATCATCCATACCTTGCACTAGTTCAATAAACATATGCAAGTGGTCATTCAGCAATTTTGCTGCCAAAGAGCTAATCTCTACAGCACCAACTGAACCATTTGTTTCGACATTCAAAATAAGTCTATCAAAATGCATATCTTGCCCTACACGAGCATTTTCTACATGATATTCCGCTGTTTTAACAGGAGAGAAAATACTGTCTATAGCAATGTACCCAATTGAATCACATACATCTTTGTTGGCATCTGCCAAAACATAACCTCTGCCTCTACCAATGATAATCTCCATGTCAATAGTTGCTTTGTCAGCAAGGGTGCAAATATGCAAATCTGGGTTCAAGATTTCCACTTGGTCATTTAATGTAATGTCCCCAGCAGTAACATCACAAGGACCTTGTGCTTTCAAATAAATTGTTGACTTAAAGTCTGGTGATGTGTCTTGGGTTTTGACAATCATTTGCTTTAAGTTTAGGATAATGTCCTCGACGTCTTCTGTAACACCAGGTAGCGTACTAAACTCGTGGGCAGCACCTTGTACTCGAATTGCAACTGCAGCAGCACCAGGCATTCCGCCGAGCAAAACTCTGCGCATTGCATTACCTATTGTATGACCAAAACCATTTTCCAATGGCTCTATCACAAATTCCGCTGATGCGCCATTGTTGGATTCTTTGTATGTTATATTAGGTTTATCAATTTGCATTAACATATCTTATATTCCCTCCATCCATCTATTATCTAGAATACAACTCAATTATCAAGTGTTCTGCAATATTCAAGTCAATGTCACTTCTGTCTGGCAAAGCCAAAACTTTACCACTAAGTTCGTTGGTATTTACCTCCAACCACTTAGGAGTGGTAACAATACTACCCTTAACATCTTTGAACAGAGCTGAATCTTTGTCTGCTTCTCTTACAGCAATAACATCTCCAACTTTTACTTGATAAGATGGAATATTTACTTTCTTCCCATTGACTGTTATGTGTCCGTGGTTTACGATTTGACGGCATTGGCCACGAGAAACACCAAAGCCAAGACGATAAACTACATTATCCAATCTACGTTCAAGCATACTGAGCATAACTTCGCCAGTTGCTCCTCTTTGACGTTTACCTTCAAAGTAATATCTCTTGAATTGTCTTTCCATAAGTCCATATGCACGCTTAACTTTTTGTTTTTCGCGTAATTGCAAAGCATAGCCTGTTGGCTTTCTACGAAGGTTGGCTTCGGCATGTTGACCAGGTACTGTAGGTCTACGATCCAAGGCACATTTACCCTTTACGCAACGGTCGCCCTTAAGGAATAACTTGCATCCCTCTCTACGGCATAACTTGCAATCTGCACTAGTATATTTAGCCATTTATATTCTCCTTATTAATATATTAAATTCTTCTCTTTTTGCTAGGACGGCAACCGTTAAAAGGTATGCCCGAAACATCTTTGATTGATAAAACTTGGATACCAACGTTTTGAAGAGCTCTAATAGCCGCTTCGCGACCTGTTCCAGCACCTTTTACAAACACGTCAGCTTGAGTAAGCCCCATGTCATGTGCCTTTTTACCAGCGGTTTCTGCTACACTCTGTGCGGCATAAGGTGTATCCTTACGTGAGTTACGGAAACCTAGTCTGCCACTTGTGCAATCTGCAATAACATTACCCGAACCATCTGTAATGGTAACACGGTTGTTGTTAAAAGTAGACTTGATGTGTACTTGACCAACTCCGATGTTTTTTGTGTTACGCTTCTTCTTTTTTGCAACTTGTGTTTCTACTTCTTTGTTTTCTACATTCTCTGCCATAATTTACTCCTTATTAACCTTTCTTACCAACTTTTGCGTGTCCACGACTGATTGTCTTGCGAGGTCCCTTACGAGTACGAGCATTCGTCTTTGTGCGTTGCCCTCTAACAGGCAACTTACGGCGATGACGAACACCACGATAACAACCGATTTCCATCAATCGTTTTATATTAAGGTTTACTTCTCTACGCAAATCACCTTCAACTAACAAACCTGCCTTGTCAATATATTCACGGATTTTTGCAATGTCTTGTTCAGTCAAATCTTTTACGCGAGTGTCTGGGTTGATTTGTACATTTTTTAAAATTTCATTAGATGTTGCACGGCCAATACCATAAATATAGGTCAAACCTATCTCTACTCTCTTGTCCTTTGGCAAATCTACACCTGAAATACGTGCCATTTATTTTTTCTCCTTACAAAATATTAGATAATTGATATTGCGATACTAAATGTATCAAATATATATAAACGTGTGAGATTAACAGCCGCCTCACAACGATTATTTTCAAAGTAATGGGTAAAGATTACCCTTGTCTTTGGTTGTGCTTTTTATTCTTTTTGCACCTAATCAAAACCTTTCCATTGCGGCGAATTACCTGACATTGGTCGCACATAGGTTTAACAGATGGTCTTACTTTCATTTTGTTTTCTCCTTGCTTGATTTATTTTAAATCCGCTTACGGATTGGTTTCTGTGGTTTGTTGCTTACGCACATCATTTCTCCAAACTATCCTACCTTTTGTTAGGTCATAAGGAGAAAGCACAACCGTCACTTTGTCGCCAACTAATACGCGAGTTTTGGAACGATACACTTTGCCAGCTATATACGCATTGACAATGTATCCGTTTTGTAACTGCACCTTAAAGTTAGCGCCAGGCAATGCGTCTACAACTATGCCTTCTGCTCTGATTGAATCATCATTAGCCATAAGTTATTCTCCTTTTTTGATAGTTTTTTGATATTCATGCAATACATGATATATCATTTGGTCATTGACATGTTGATTGTTACTTAACTTAGTAGCTAATTCATTGTCAACAACATTCGTCGAAATAAGATGTAACTTATTTTTTGCTTTTGGCTTTGCAAGTAACTTGTACTTGCCGTCAACCACCAAAATCTTGTTTTTGTCGTTACCGACAACAACATAATTGCACCCTTTGTCTCTCCCTTGACAGGAAGTAACAATAGTGCCGAGTTGAAATGTTTGTACTTTCACATATACCTCCTACAGTGTCATAACTTCGACACCGTCTTCGGTGATAAGTAAAGTGTTCTCATAGTGGGCAGATAATTTACCGTCCCTTGTAGAACATGTCCATCCATCTTCTCGAGAGATGACGATATGTCTAGTACCAGCATTTACCATAGGTTCGATAGCTATACACATGCCCGCACGTAAGATTGGACCAGTGCCAGCTTTACCATAGTTTGGAACATTTGGGTCCTCATGCACACTAGTGCCAATACCGTGTCCAACCATTTCTCGAACCAACGAATAACCTTTTGGCTCTACAAATTGTTGAATAGCCGCACCAATGTCACCTACGCGACATCCTGCTTTAAGGTGCTTGATGCCCTCAAAAAAGGCTTTTTTGGTGACTTCGATTAGGTCTTGGGCCTCTTTGGAGATTTTGCCGACAGGATATGTGCGACAAGCGTCTGTGTGGATACCTTTGTAGTTTACGCCCACATCCACACTGACAATATCTCCCTCATGTAATACCATTTTATCACTTGGTATTCCATGAACGATTACACTATTTACCGAAGTGCAAACGGAGCCAGGAAAACCATACAAATGCAAAAATGATGGCTTGCATCCCTTACTAATTATAAAGCGATTGCAAAATTTGTCAATATCCTTTGTAGTAATTCCTGGTTGGATGAAATCTTTTAATTTCTCAAATATTTCTTTCATCACTTTTCCGCTTTCACGCATTTTGTTAAGTTGTTCTTCTGTTTTAATTGTAATCATTGTTAATTATACCATACCTTTTAATTACTTTAAAGCATTTTCTTTAAAAAAGTTGTCTAACTTTTGAATAATTTCATTAAAAACAGCTTGTTTGGATAATTCTGCGTCTATTGTGATAAGTTTTTTCTCTGATTTTAGAGCATCTACCACTGGAATAGTTTCACGGATAAAGCGTTGTATGCGAGCTTCCACAGTTTTTGGATTGTCATCATACCTACGTTCTAGGTGTGTTCCACAGCGTGGGCATATGCCATCTGAGTTGTCTAACACACTAGCCACATATTTGCAATTTGGACATACAAGCCTAAGTGAAGTACGTTTTCGCACTATATCATAATCATGAATTTCTAGGTAGATTGCGACATCCAATTCTACTTTGTGCGACAACATTTCCTTTTGCTTTAAGCTTAAGGGTGCCGAGTCAATAATAAAGCCATCGAAATTATTCAAATCTTTGCATTGCCTCGACACTAGGTCCATAATAAACTCATCAGGCACAAGTTCGCCTTTAGTTGTGTACTTAAACATCAACTGCCCCAAAGGCGTACTATCGCGAATTTCTTGTTTGACCAAATCTCCGACTATGATAGTCTTAAGATTGTAATGCTTTGCAATTAATTCACGTTGAGAGCCTTTTCCACTGCCTGGTGAACCAAGTAACGTTAATTTCAATTAATACATCCTCCTATAATAACGCTCTAAACCTCTACACAATAGTAGAGGGAATAAAGCAGGATTATTTTAAGAAGCCTCGATAACTCTTCATCAACATTTGAGCATCCAATTGCTTATCAAACTCAAGAGCGACACTGACAATAATGAGTAGACCAGTTACACTGAACGCATTTAATAATGTGCCAGCTACTCCGCCTTGAATTGCATACATAGCAACAGTTGGAATAACAAAGATGATCGAGAGATATAATGCTCCAAAGAATGTGATACGTCTTGAAACCTTGGTTAGATAATCTTTTGTATCTCGTCCACTACGATAACCTGGAATGAATCCGCCGTTCTGTTGTAAGTTACGACTGACTTCTTCTGGATTAAACGTAAGTTGTGAATAGAAATAACTAAAGAAGAAAATTAGCACAGCGTTGGCAAGATAATACCAAACACTGCCAGTTCCTAAATAATTTGAATACCAGTTGTAAGCATCACCATTTAGGTTGAAGATTGAAAGAACGAGTTGTGGAAACGATACCAAACATGTTGCAAAAATGATTGGTAATACACCATTTGCATTTACCTTGATAGGAATATTTGTAGATTGTCCACCATACATCTTCCTACCCTTGATTTGCTTTGCGTATTGCACAGGAATACGACGCTCAGCAAGGTCTACAAACACAATAAGTGCAAAGATTACGACCATTAGTACAGCATAGATAATCAAATTCCAAAGGTTGTCAATGTTAGTACCAATACTCTGTATAGCGGTCAAAATGTTGCTACCAGCACTAGAAAGAATACCAACAAAGATAAGTAGAGATACACCGTTGCCTATACCCAAATCAGTGATTTTCTCACCAATCCAAAGTGTGAACATACTGCCAGCAACCAAGATAATGCCAATCATGGTTGGAACAATCCAAGCAGGCGTGTTGTCCCCAAACATGTTGGTAATAACAGCACTACTCGTATTAAAGGCAATAACAATAGCAACTGCTTGACATGTCGCAAAAATCAACGCTGTTATGCGAGTGTACCAAGCCATTTTTTTACGACCCTCTTCACCGCTTTGCGCCAATCTTTGCAAACTTGGGAATGCAATTGTTAACAATTGCATAATAATTGATGCTGAGATATAAGGGATAACACCCAAAGCAAGCAATGAACCATTTGACAATGCGCCACCTGATACACTGCTCATAAGTTTTAAGAAATCAGAATACCCCTCACCTTCGGTGAAGGTGCTAATATTCAAACCCGGAATAGGAATCCAGCAACCGATACGATATACAAGTAACAATCCGAGAATGATAAATAGTTTCTTTCGTAAGTCTTTCTGCTTAAAAGCATTAGCTAGAGTTTGAAACACTATGCCTCCTCGACTGTTCCACCAGCCTTTTTAATTTTGTTTATTGCTGTTTGTGTAAACTTGTTTGCCTTAATAGTCAAAGCCTTGGTCAACTCACCGTCACCCAAAATCTTGAGTCCATCTTTGGCAATCTTGTTAATTATACCCTTTTCCAATAATGCTTGTGCATCTACAACTGCGTTTGCGTCAAAAGCATTTAGTGCTTGAACGTTTACTACAGAGTATTCCTTTTTGAAAGGACTTGTAAATCCACGCTTTGGCAGGCGAAGCATCAATGGCATTTGTCCACCCTCGAACAAAGGTCCTTTGCCTCCACCGCTGTGTTTGAGTTGACCGTTTTCACCACGGCCACTTGTTTTGCCTAATCCAGAACCACGACCACGGCCAACGCGACGACGTGAGTGCTTGGAATTAGGTGCAGGAGATAAAGTATTAATTTGCATCATAATTGTTCTCCTCCTATTGCTCTACTCGGAGCATATGACTAACCTTTGCAATTGAGCCACGAATACTTGCGTTGTCGGGCAAAACCTTGGTTTGGTTAATTTTGGATAGTCCCAATGCTTGAACAACTGCGCGTTGTTGTTTGGAACAACCAATTGTGCTACGAATAAGAGTTACTTTTAATGTTTTTGCCTCCTTGGAGGTCTTTTGTGTTGTTGTTGTCATAAAATATCCTCCTTATAGGTCTTCAACGTTTTTGCCACGTGCTGCGGCAATTTCTTCGGCAGTATGCAAAGATTGTAACGCCTTGAATGTTGCGCGAACAGTGTTAATTTTGTTACTACTACCATGGTTTTTAGCGGTAATATTCTTGATACCAGCCAACTCTAGTATTGGACGAGCTGCACCACCAGCAATTACACCAGTACCTTCTTTTGCAGGCATCAATTTGATTGTGCTAGAACCATATTTTGCCTCAACTTCGTGAGGAATTGTACCATTAACGACTGGTACAGATATCATTGTACGTTTTGCTTCAGCAAAAGCTTTTTCTACTGCGTTTGCAGTTTCTTTTGCCTTACCAAGGCCGATACCAACACGACCTTTTTTGTCACCAACCGCACATAGAGCAGACATACTCATCGTACGTCCACCAGGAATAACCTTTTGAACAGTACGAATGCTAATTGTACGCTTATCAAACTCATCAGCTTCACGAGGAGCACGTCTGTCGCGGTCATTACGACGAGGACGGTTGCCATTGCGGTTGTTTGATCTACGCTCTGGTTTGCTGTTTGCAACTGGTTGTTGTTCTACGTTATTTGTTTCAGCCATAATTTCCTCCTAAAACTGTAAGCCAGCGTCTCTTGCGCCGTCTGCAACTTTTTTGATTCGACCTGTATAAATATAACCACTGCGGTCAAAAACTACGTTCTCAATACCTTTTTGTTTGGCACGTTTTGCAAGTTCTTGTCCTACGATGTATGCTTGCTCTAACTTGGTTTTACCCTTAAGAGAAGCCTCCAAAGCTTTTTCCATAGTGTTGGCACTTACCAATGTAACACCCTTTTGGTCATCAATAATTTGTGCATACATATGGGTCAAACTACGATAAATTGATAGACGAGGACGCTCTACAGTACCCACAAGTTTGTTACGAACTCTAGAATGTCTACGAATACGTTCTTTGTTTTTGTCTATGTTTGTAATCATATATACTCATCCTCCTCTATTATTTCTTACCTGTCTTGCCTTCCTTGTGCACAAGGATTTCATCAGAATAATGAATACCGTGTGAGTGGTAAGGTTCAACTGGTTTTTTGCTACGAATATCTGCTGCTACTTGTCCGACCTTTGATTTACTGATGCCAAATACTTTTATTTCAGTTGGACTTGGGCAACTCAACTTAATGTCATCATCTGCTTTATAAACAACTGGGTGACTAAATCCTAACTTCATTGAAATTTGGTGTTCACCATTTGCTGTTACACCATATCCAACACCGTTAATTACCAACGTCTTTGAAAAACCTTCGCTAACACCTTTTACCATATCTGATACAAGAGCGCGAATAGTACCGTGCATCATGTTAGATTCTTTTGTTTCATCTTTACGAGTAATAAAAATCTCGTTATCTTGAACTTTTATGTCCAATGACTTGCTGTATACATGTTTGAGAGAGCCTAGTTTACCTGTAACAGTGATAAAACCGTTGTCACTGTCTACATCAACTGTTACGCCTGCTGGAAGAGCAATTGCTTTGTTACCAATTCTTGACATAACTCTACCTCCTACCATACATAGGCAAGCACTTCGCCACCGATATTCTCGGAACGAGCCTGCTTGTCCGTCATTAGACCTTTACTAGTACTGATTATTGCAATACCTAAGCCATTAATTACACGAGGTAATTTATCAACGCTTGCATATACGCGAAGACCTGGTTTTGATATACGCTTTAAACCTGTAATAACATATTTCCCGTTTGCATCACGCAAAGTGATGTGGATATTTTTCTCAACACCTTCGCCTGCGATAGAATAGTCTAGGATGTAGCCTTCATTCTTTAATATCTGTGCAATCTCAACCTTAAGGTTGCTAGCAGGGATATCCACAGTAAGATGATGTGCGCTGATAGCATTACGAATGCGTGTCAGCATATCTGATATAACGTCTGTAACTACCATATTTTCCTCCTAAACTACCAACTAGACTTTTTGACACCGGGGATTTCACCACGATATGCCATCTCTCTAAAACATATACGGCAAATACCATATTTTTTTAGGACTGCGTGTGGACGACCACAAATAGAACAACGTGTGTATTCACGGGTAGAATACTTTTGAGGTTGTTTAGATTTGTTAATCAATGCTTTTCTTGCCATTATTTAATTTTCCCCCTTAGTCCTTTTTAAAAGGCATACCGATTTCGGTCAGCAATGCCTTAGCTTCAGCGTCTGTTTTTGCATTTGTTACAATGCACACGTCAAAGCCTCTGTCTTTTTCGATTTTGTCATAATCAATTTCTGGGAATGCGGTTTCTTCCTTAATACCCATCGCATAGTTTCCTTTGCCATCAAATGATTTTGCAGATACTCCACGAAAGTCGCGAACACGTGGAAGAGCGATTGAAATCAATCTATCCAAAAACTCCCACATTTTTGCACCACGCAAAGTTACTTTTGCACCAATCTTTTGATGCTCACGCAACTTAAAGTTTGCGACAGCTTTTTTAGACAACGTAACAACTGGTTTTTGACCTGTAATAATGCCAAGATTAGCAACGGCCAAATCAAAACTCTTTGAGTTGTCTTTTGCATCACCGAGACCAGCGTTGATAACTATCTTTTTGATGCAAGGAACTTCGTTTACATTCTTGTATCCTTGAGATTTCATCAAAGCATCTACAACTTGCTCTTTGTACAAAACAGCAAGGCGAGGTGCATTTGCTTTTGTTGTTGTAGCCATAAGTTCCTCCTTATTAACCTACTACCTTGTTGGCAGCAGGAGAAGTACGCCTTGTAGCGCTCTTCTTGTTCGCTCCAGCTTCACTTGACTTGCGCAAGTCCTTAACAGACTTTTTGCTTGTAGCTGACTTTTCGACCTTTGTTTTGTCTGTGTTTGAGTTAACAACGTTCTTTGGCTCCTTTTTGGTCTCAGCCTTTTGAACCTTAACTCTTTTTGCATCGATAACTGCACCACATTTTTTACAAACGCGATGTTTGTTACCTTGTTGGTCAAATGTGTGCGCAACACGAGTAGCCTTGTTGCAAGAAGGGCAAATCAATTGCACATTGCTAACATCAATGCTAGCCTCTTCGCGTTTGATACCGCCTCTATCTTTTTGAGAACGTGGCTTACGGTGCTTGGCAACAATGTTGACACCCTCTACTGTAACTCGTCCATTCTTTGAATCACGGGCAGTAATCTTACCAGTTTTGCCTTTGTCTTTACCAGCGATAACTACTACATTGTCGCCTGTTATTAAATTGCTGTTCATACTACTTCCCCCTATATAACTTCGTTAGCCAAAGATATAATTTTCATAAAGTCGCGGTCACGCAATTCTCTTGCAATTGGACCAAAAACACGAGTACCTTTTGGTTGTTTGTCTTTATCAATAATTACACATGCATTGTCATCAAAACGAATGCTACTGCCGTCCGAACGACGAACACCTTTTGTAGTGCGGACGATAACAGCCTTGACAACATCGCCTTTCTTTACACTACCGCCTGGGATAGCAGTTTTAACAGTGCCGACGATGACGTCGCCAATGTTTCCAGATTTTCTAAAAGAGCCACCCAACACACGAATACACATTAAGACTTTTGCACCTGTGTTGTCTGCTACTTTTAATTTGGTTTGTGGCATTATCATAATAAATACACTTCCTTATATCTTATTTAGCTTTTTCTATGATTCGTACCAATCTAAAGTATTTATCTTTTGAAAGGTGACGAGTTTCAGTGATTTCGACCTTATCACCAACATGACTCTCATTGTTCTCATCGTGAACTTTGAACTTTGTAGTCTTTTTAACAATTTTTCCTATTGGATGATGCACGTTGTTTTGAATAGCAACAACTCTGGTTTTGTCCATTGCATCACTTACTACGATACCAATACGGGTCTTACGATAGTTTCTTGTCTTTGTTTCGTTTTCCATAATTACCTCCACCCTTATTGTGCTTCCTTATTAGATTTCGCTGTCTCTAGTTCACGTTCACGAAGAATTGTCATAACGCGAGCAATGTCCTTTTTGACAGTGTTGAGCATCATAGGATTGCTCAATTGTCCAGTTGCGTGAGAAAAACGCAAATTAAAATGTTGACTCTTCAGCTCCTTGAGTTTGTTCTCAAGCTCTGGAGTAGTCATTTCTCTGAATTCTTTACTCTTCATTTACGTGTTCCTCCTCTTTCTTGATACCTAGTCTAGCATCAACCTCGGCATCGAGGTCCGCTTTTGAATAAATTTTTGATTCAACAGGTAGTTTGTGAGAAGCAAGACGCAAAGCCTCTTTTGCAACATCTTCTGGCACACCTTTTATTTCAAACAAGACTCTGCCAGGTTTTACAACAGCGACCCATCCTTCGAGGTTACCTTTACCTTTACCCATACGAGTTCCAATAGGCTTAGCAGTGTATGATTTATCTGGGAATATCCCAACATAGAACGAACCAACACGCTTCATATAACGAGTAGCAGCAATACGTGCAGCCTCGATTTGGTTAGCCTTTACCCAACAAGGCTCCAAAGCGACCAAACCATACTCACCTCTCGTAATACGAGCACCGCGAAGTGCGCGCCCTTTCATATTACCACGTTGCATCTTACGATACTTTGTTCTCTTAGGCATTAACATTATTGGTCACCTCCTTGTTTAGGAGTTGCGGTATGAGCCTTTTTGTCTAGTATCTCACCTTTGTAAATCCATACCTTTACACCAACTGCACCATATGTAGTGTGTGCTGTTGCTGTTGCGTAATCAATGTTGGCACGCAATGTGTGTAGAGGGATAGACCCTTGGCTGTATTGTACATTTCCAGCAATTTCACGACCGTCAATACGACCACTTACCAAAATCTTACAACCAAGTGCGTTTGTCTTCATTACTCTTTGCAAACTTGCCTTGATAGCGCGTTTTACTGTAACACGCTTTTCAATTTGAGTAGCAATACTCTGAGCTACGATTTGAGCATCAAAATCCAAGTTTTTAACTTCCTTGATGTTGATATTAAGTTGTTTGCCATTTGTAATCTTGTCCAAATCCTTGCGCAAAGCATCAATGCCAGCGCCTTTTTGTCCGATAACCACACCAGGACGACCAGCGTAAATGTCAATCACTACATTTCCGCCTTTTGTACTCTGAGTACGCTTAATAACAATGCGAGAAATCAATGCATCTTTGTATTTTTTATTAATATGCTCGCGAATGAGAGTATCTTCTTTTAGCATTGCAGGGAAGTCTTTTTTTGTTGCAAAATACATACTATCCCAATCTTGCACGATACCGACTCTAAATCCGCGAGGACTTACTTTCTGCCCCATATTATTTCTCGCCTCCTTTAATTGATTTTGTTGCTACTTTTTTTGTAGCGGTTGTTTTTATTGTTGTCTTTTTCTCAGCAACTGGCTTTACAGTTTTTGTTGTTTTTGCAGTTGCTGATTTAGTCTTTGCAGTTGCCTTTTTTGGCTCTGCTTTTGTTTTTGCAGTTGCTTTAGCTTCAACTTTTGTTTTTGCTTTTTGGTCTACTTTAGGCTCATCAACCTTAGTTGTTGCAACTTCAACTTTTTTGGACGTAACTTGTTCTTTCTTACGCTCATCAAGAATGATTGTAATATGACAAGTACGCTTTAAGATTGTATCTGCACTACCATGTGAACGTGGCCACCAACGCTTCATTGTAACGCCTTGGTTAGCATACGCTTCGGCAACATAGAGGTCAGATTTTGACATGTTTAAGTTGTTTTCCGCATTAGCACCAGCGCTTGCCAAAACTTTCATAATGACTTCGCTAGAACCTTTTGGCGTACCATATAATATTGCCATAGCATCGTTGTAGTCTTTGCCTCTAATAAGACCCAAGACTTGATTAACTTTGCTCGAACTAATGCGTACATATTTAGCAACAGCACGTGGACGTCTATCTTTGTTTGCTGCTAAAAAAGCAGCCTTTTCCTTCATTCTCTTTGCCATTATTTAACACCACCTTTGTCACCTGCATCAGTTTTGCTACCACCATGAGCTTTGAATGTCCTTGTAGGAGCAAACTCACCCAATTTGTGTCCAACCATTTCCGCAGAGCAGTAAACAGGAATGTGTTTACGACCATTGTAAACATTGATGGTGTGACCCACAAACTCAGGATATATTACACTATTTCTTGACCATGTTTTGATAGGTTTCTTTTCATTCTTCTCGTTCATTTCCTGAACGCGTTTCATCAATCTATCGCTAACATATGGTTTTTTCTTCAAACTTCTACTCATATTGCATACTCCTAATTAACTCGTTTTAAAATCATACGACTGCTTGGTTTACGCTTGTTGCGGGTCTTTTTACCCAAAGCAGGTTTACCCCAAGGGGTTTCTGGACTAGGAAGACCAATTGGAGCCTTACTCTCACCACCACCATGAGGGTGATCGTTAGGGTTCATAACACTACCACGAACGGTAGGACGAATACCACGGTAACGAGTATTGCCTGCTTTACCCCATTTAACTAGCTCGTGGTCAACATTACCAACCTGACCTATTGTCGCACGACACTTTACCGAAACATTACGCATTTCGCCACTAGGAAGTCTCAAGGTTGCATAGCCATTTTCCTTAGCAATCAAACGTGCTGTTTCACCAGCAGAACGCGCCATTTTGGCACCACTGCCTGGTTGCATCTCAATATTGTGAATAACAGTACCTACTGGCATATTTTGCATAGGCAAGCAGTTACCTGTCTTAATCTCTGCGTTTTCACCACTCATAAGAGTCGTGCCCACAGTCAATCCAAGAGGCGCCAAAATGTACCTCTTTTCTCCGTCAGCGTATTGCAATAATGCAATATAAGCACTACGGTTTGGG
>ONVD01000056.1 GCA_900321185.1 uncultured Eubacteriales bacterium | reverse complement strand
ATATACTCTACGGCATCTTGTATGGCACTCCTCATTACTTTGGTGGATATTGAAAACATATTGTCAATGAGGTCTTCTGCATTAAGTGGTTCACCCTCAAACATAATAGGTTGATTATTAGGATTAGCATTATAGTCTCGTATGCATTCATTAAACTTTTGTCTACGAACATCGGTAAAATATATCCCATCTCCAGCTTTAACTTTAAGAATATAAAACCAAGTTTGTCCAAGTTTCGCAACATGATTGTTTTTATTTGAATATTTTTTAGATTGGGTGCTATTTATTTGTAAAAACTGTTCAACCGCATAATCCATTGCTTCCCTAGTGCGTTCTGCACCAAACGAATTAAGGTATCCCGAATATTGTTGTTTGATGTACTCTATGGTACTGGATAGTAAATCCTGATAATCAGTATCAAGCAAATAATTCATTACCTCATCTTTAACTGCGTCAATACTAAGGTCAATGTTCTCAAGTTGCATTGTTATCACATATTTTGTCTCGTTTGATGTTGGCAATTGAGGATTTTGTGTTGGTGCTAGTGTAGGAGTAAAGGCATCTGGTGAGTTGCCCGAATCTAATCTAAAAATATCGTGGTACTCATTTTCTTTAATTGCATGATAGTTGGATACGAGGTCAAAAACGAATTTGTCCTTGTTATTTCCATTCTGCGACAATGCAGACTCCTTAATCGCGGATACTGCTCTACCTATCTGTTGATAAAACACTGGTTTAGAGGACGTACGTCTAAGCATAATGATACCGTCCACATCGTCAATGTGCTTGCCTTCGTTAAGCATATCAACAGCAAACAACAACTTAACATGCTCAGTAGACTTGTCTTGCTTAAAGGCGTCCAAATTCTTTTTGTTAGTTTCATCCGAATAGACAGAATGGATTGGATATACCTTGATGTGGTCACAATCTGTGACATTCTTAAATAATTTTGTAGTCACAAACTTCATAATCTTGCAAAGTTTGCCTTGGCTATCTTTTGCTTCCTTGTTATCTTCTTCTTCGGATAGTTCATCGGATTCGGTGTCTTCTGCTTCGTCTTCTGCGTCAAACGAATCAAAAATACCACCCTTACCCCTTGGACAAAAGACAATATATTTGCCATGTTTTAATTCGGGCGTATTTAATCTATTACCCAACACGTTTGGTAAATTTTTGTTAGCATTTATTACATTTTCCATTACTTTTGTCGCAAGTAGGCGTAAATTTGCAATTTTTTGGACCTCTGTGCTCCTACCTTGGCTCTCTGCCTTGGCTTGCCTGTCTTCTAGTCCTCTTAGCATATTGTCCCAATAGTTTTTTTCTCGCTTTAAATCTTCTCCTAGATAAAAACGCGAACAAATATATTGAGGTTTTGGCAAAACACCTCTGTAGATAGCGTCTGCCAGTCTTAAGACTGAAGTAGGTTGCACATTCAGCAGTTCGGACACATTCTTACCATCTTCACGTTCTGGCGTGGCAGTGAGTGCCAACACTTTTGCGTTTGGATTGTTGGCAAGCAATCTATTAACACCGTCGTTCCAAGTGTACGCACCAACGTGGTGTGCTTCATCTAGAATAATGTAGTCATAATGCTCGGCAGTTGATTTTGCTAACGATGTATATGTAGATGTGGTAAGGCACTTTTGTGAACCAAATGTGTCTACGTATAATTTGGTAAAATCCCATATAATTACATTTTTGGGTGCGACAAACAAGACTTTTTTGTTCTGTGGTATGACTTCGTTTTTAATCATTTGCAATGCTAGATACGTCTTACCTGTACCTGTGGCATGCACCATAAGGGCCTTGCCGTTGGTATCCAAGGCTCTAATCATCTTATCATATGGTTCGTAATTGTGTTGCATTAACAAATCATGAGCATGCTTGTTTGTAACATGCTTGACTATATCTTGGCTATTTGATTGCTCGACGTGTTTTTCTTTGATTGTGTCAACAATATCGTTAGACGGTTGATTTTTTGTCTCTTTTTCCATAGTATCTTATCTCCCAATAAATCTAAAGTAAAGTGTATTTCATTTTTGGTGATTTGTCAATACCTAAACCAAAACTTTGTAAAAAAAACAAGCCTAAAAACTAGGCTTTTGAATGTTTTTATTTAGTTTGTTCTAACGTGTATTTTTATTTTGTAAATTGGTACAAAGCAACCGCAACCGAAACTGCTAGATTGAATGAATCTATATCACTAGATTGTTTTATCTTAACTTTGTTACCTAACGCTAACATACTATTTGGCAAGCCTGAGGCCTCGTTGCCAAAAACTAACGAAAAAGGTCGTTGCGATGTATGCATATTTTGGAGTATTGTATCTCCATCCAAACAAAACATATATTTTGTATTTTGACTAAATATGTGATTGTAGTCATCAAAAGTATCAAATAATTGAACATTTAGTTTAAAAAACGCGCCTTGACTTGCTCTAATTACTTTTGGGTCAAAAATATCCACACAAGGCTTGATGATAGCAATGTTCTTAACTCCAAAACCTAAGCAAGTCCTAAATATCGTGCCTAAGTTACCCATATCACTAGGATTGACCAAAACTAAATGATTGCCTGGTTGTATATCCGTCTGATATTTCTTGAATTCTCCCAACAAAAAGACATTTTCTTTGCCTGCAATACTCTCTACAAATTTTGTACGTTCAGTTACTGGAATGTGATGTTGTTTGCACAACTCAAATACACGCTGTACATTGGCGTTCATTTTAATTTTATCGCTATAATACACACCAACTACATTATCTAGTTGATACTTGAGTAATTCTATAGTTGCAAACATACCGACAGCATATGATGAATCTTGCTTTTTGTCATATTTCATTGTTTCGCTCCACAAAATATTTTTTTGGACTATACAAAATAAATTCGGGCGTCCGCCCGAATTTTATTTTTTGCGATTGCGCTTACGTGCAGCCTCGCTTTTGAGTTTACGTTTTACACTTGGTTTTTCGTATGCTTCGTGCTTACGCAAATCACCAATAATGCCGTCTTTTTGACATTTACGCTTAAAACGTTTTAACGCGCTGTCAACAGACTCGTCTTTCCCGACGACCACCATTGCCATTATTCTCACCACCTTAGGTTTGTATATTAGTTACATCTTACCATACTTTTCAAGACAAATCAAGTGTTTTTATAAAAATTATGCAGGCTTCCACTCCATTTTTTGTCCACTTAAAATATGAATATGCAAATGTGGCACTTCTTGATTAGCATCATTACCCATAGAGCCCTTTTGGTTGATGACTAGCCTATAGCCGTTTTCTAGGTGTAACTCATGTTGTAGAGTTGGTATTTTTGCCATTAGTCTACCAAGTGCTTGTGCTTGCTCAGTATTCATTTCGGCGAGCGTCGCAAAGTGTTGTTTGAGTATTGCTAAATAGTGATACTTTGCATTTGGCGCAATATTATCGAAGATAACGCACTCATCATCTTCATAAACTTTTGTTGATGGAATTTCTCCTCTTACAATCTTACAAAAAACACAGTCCATTAATTTTCCTCCATTTTGGTTACAAAATCTCCACGTACTCCGTCAAGATAAACATCTCCTACTCGTGCAAGCACAATATCGTTAGGCTTTACGTTATTTCTGCCACAATTAATATATGTCTTAACAAAGTTTCTGGCATGTCCTACCCACAAACCATCTACTTGCTCTTCGAGCAACACTTCGTAAGTTAAATTGCGCTGTTTCTCTAAATATGCTTTCTTCATTTGGTCACGCAATGCCGTCATTTGCTCAACACGTTTTTTGACGACTTGACTATCTATCATAGGCAGACGACTAGCAACGGTGCCATCCCTACGAGAGTAAGGGAATAAATGCATGTCTGCAAAGCCAATCTTTTCGACATTCTTAAGTGTTTCGGCAAAGTCTTCATCAGTCTCAGTTGGATATCCAATTATTAGGTCTGTAGTGATAGCACATGTAGGGAACGCTTTACGCAATTTGTCCACCGTAGCCATATACTCCTCTATAGTGTAGCGTCTATTCATATCTTTCAGAGTTTTGTTACAACCAGACTGCAAACACAAATGGAAGTGCTCACACAAGTTTGGCATCTTTTCCATAACACTAATTAAAGTTTTGTCAACAATATTCATTTCCATCGAACTTAATCTAATACGTGTTGGTAAGTTTGAAAGTGATGACAACAAGTCCGCTAGAGTTAAGTTTAGGTCCTTGCCCCATGCAGACAGATTGATACCCGTTAAGACTATTTCCTTTGTTTGATGAGATAAAGCAAAACATTCTACCACCACATCTTCTAACGTTTTACTACGTATATGTCCACGAACATATGGAATCAAGCAATAACTACAATAATTATCGCACCCATCTTGTATTTTTACGAAAGCACGTGTACGGTGTAGGTCTGGTTTACCTAGTGACTCATATTCAGTAGCAGGCTCAACGGTAAAGTCACCTTTGCAATCTAGCAAGTTTGGTATCCAATCTTTGCCTGATGTACCAAGTGTGATTGTTACGTTTGGTTTGTCTATAAATTGTTTTGAATTGTGTTGCGATGCACATCCACAAACTATAATCTTAGCATTTGGGTTTTCTTTGCGAAGTTTTGTTACCATTTGTCTAGATTTGCGTTCAGCTTCGTTAGTCACTGCGCATGTAGACAAAATGTAGATATCTGCAGGCTCGTTAGAGGGTACAATTTGATGCCCTGCTTCTTTTAGATTATTTGCAATACACTCGGCCTCATATTGATTAACTTTACATCCCAGTGTCAACATCGCTACTTTCATTTGTAAATTCTCCTAATTCATATTTTATTGCACTAACTAGTGCTACAACTGCCGTTTCAGCTCGTAAAATAAGCCTACCTAAACTAACAAAATGCACATTAGTAAGCGCTCTTAATTGATTAATCTCTGCTTCACTAAAACCACCTTCACCACCGATAACCACGGCAATCTTGTCTCGCTTGTTGAGTTGGCTAAGTATTTTTTTTGCATTGGTAACGTCGTTTTCGTATGCAACAATAACTTGGGCATAATCTTTTAGGCGATTACACATCTCTTTGAACTCAAGAGATTGAGATATCTCCATTGTGCATAGTCGCCCGCATTGCTTACAACTAGCCAATGCAATACGTTGCAATCTTGATTGTACTTGCCCTTTATCCTCAACAACCGTATATTGACTGATAAAAGGCACAAAGGTCTTAACATCAAGTTCGGTACACTTTTGTACGGCATAACTAAGGGGTTCGGATTTGATTAATGCTTGAAATACTGTTATATCTAACCCATCATGCTGTTTTACTATAGTTTCTAAAACTTGTGCCAAAGCAAAATCTTTGCCAATCTTGGTAAGTCTACATCTACGGATATTGTCATCGTTGCAAATAACAAAGACCTCGTCACCAACATCTAGCCTTAACACTTTGTGGAGGTGTCTAAACTCCTGCCCATCAATGGTAATTGTATCACCTTTCAAATTAGACAAAGGTACAAAAAATCTAAGTTCGCGCATGATTTTACCTCCGTAATACAACATTAATCAAATAAAGTGTTAAGATTATATCACAATTTGACATCAAAGGCAACCACTTTTGATTTGTGTAATAAGTTTTGTTAATAACAAAGTCACTATACACGCGATAGTGACTTTGTTGTTATTTATGTAATTCATTTGATGTTTGTTGTCCATATTGAGACACAAAAAAGGCATTTATTGCATCGTTTATTACATTTTGGTCTTGTATAGCAATTCGATTTTTACGTAAAAACTTTAATTCGTTAGGACTTAAATGTTTAGATTTTACTCTTTCATTTTCTTGTGCCAATGTACTAGTGCTTGGGACTAAAAATTGTGGTACTGTACCATTTGCACTTTTCCAATATTGCCTAATACATTCTCTTGCTTTTTTCCTCCTAGCGGGTGAGGCTTGCTTTAGGATATAAGCATCGCTTTGTCGCATATTATTTATCATCAAGATGTTTTCTTTGTTTTTAGCATAACTGTGGTAACAGTCAACATCATATTTAGTCAAAATTGTTCGCATACATGCAGCGTTCTTAGTTAATTGCTTCAACAAAATATTGACATCCATACAACTATCAAAATCAAAGCCATTCCTTTCAAGCACGTGATATCGTTGCTCATAAGTCATCGCCGACCCCTTAATCGGTCCACTGAGTCCCGATTGTTTGGCTCGTAGATAATGTTGTAAATACGTATACAAATCTTGGTTAAATATTTGGGACGAACTTGGCCATCTACCATGATTGTTTTTGACTTGTTCACGAAATGCCCTTACATAATTAAAAAAGACATAATCTGACTCTTTATAAAATAACCTTGCTCTTTTAAAGGCTTTTAATTCCTCATCAGTAAGTTGATTGCTATTGTATAGTCTTGTAACTTTTGTATATGCATTATACATAGGTTCTCCCAAAGTGGGCGCACGCATGTTTTCGGTAACAAACATACCAAGACGTTTTATGTCCTGCGATGTTTGACTTGCATACAAGCCTGAATTTTGGAACTGCTTGGCATGTTCCAAAGACATAGACTTTTTGGCATAATCACATTTATTTTCATTTAACCACATACCCAGTTTTCTCTCTGTTTTGTCGGAAGAATACGCATTTGGAAAACGTCCATTTTTATTATTAAAATCTACAACCTCGTTTAGCGTCTTGACCCAAACATCATTTTCACTTTGATTATTCACTACTCTATTATCTTTTGTGTCTTGCATAAAAACAACCTCTCTTTTTTAACTATTAAAACATATTGTAGATTATAACATAAAGGCAATGACTTTTCAAGACGTAAATTAAATTTAGTACCTTAATTTTTGTATATTTTGTTTTTTAACACAGGCTTTTTGCGGTGTACAGTACGATATATCGCCACAATCAACTCATAGACAGCCACAGCAATTAAGAATATGCCAAAAATAGTATGCAATACCCCACTATTTAGATTGCTTGACAAACTAGATGCTACAAGGCTAGTTATAACAGCTGGTATTACCAGCCACAAAAAGATACGATAATCTATCAGTTTGTTACATATATGGATAATAATTGCAATAATACCCATAGGTATAAATACCAAAAGATTGATGCCTTGCGCCATATGTTGCTCAAGTCCTAAAAATAATGTCAGTATTGGTATAAGTAGCGTGCCACCACCCATTCCCATACCACCAAGGACACCACTAACAAGCCCAGCAAGTACAAACCAAAACCACATAAACACTCCTAAAATAACATTTTTAACCCCGCTAACAAAACTACAAATGTAAATATATATTGCAGTGTGAGATTATTAAATTTTTTTAGTAATACAGCTCCCAATATTCCACCTATCAATGACCCAACCCCCACCCAAAGAGTGATACCCCAATCGACAAAACCATGTGTATAATAAACACACGCACTGGCAATACTTATTGGGACCATAACAAGGATGGCGGTTGCTTGAGCTTGTTGATTGCTGAGCCCCAATAATAACAGTAATGGCACACACAACATGCCACCACCGCCACCAAAAAAGCCATTAACCACGCCAATTGCCAATCCTGTAACAATCAGTCCTAACGCCTGCCATACTTTACTATACTTCTTTTTATCTTTCATTAACCATTATTATTTGCTTTTTTATATTATTATACCCTTATTTTCCTTGATTTTTTGTTAAAGTTGTATTATACTCATTTAGTTTAAACAATGCATTAAAAGGTGAATAAAAATGACATTTAGCAAAACTTTAAAAACAATCCTCTTGACACTGCTAATGGCAGTGACTTTGTTGTTAAGCCAAACTCCTATGCTTTTAGCTGGTATAGGCACAACTACAAACGTGGCACAAAACAAGCAAAACCTAGCACCTCAAGCTACTGGTGCTAGTCAAAATGTGACGCTTGTTAGCAATGCTGATTTTTCTAATAAAGGTTCGAGCACATCATCATATGTGTATGCACCATCTTCTTGGACACTTGGCTCAAGTGATGAATTAAAGAGCCTTAAGTACGGTGTAATCAACCTAAACGACCTTAGCACACGTGCTAAAGATTTTGGGCTACAAGACGAACAACCTCTACTCACAAATGCTGATGAAGAGAGTGTCCTTATGATTAACAGCGCTTCTGCAACTGCTGGTT
>ONVD01000059.1 GCA_900321185.1 uncultured Eubacteriales bacterium | reverse complement strand
TATAAGTTATATCCAAATACACAATCTCAATCATATTACGATAACCAATGACAATATTTTATTATTTTGATTTTTATAACTAACTAACTAACTAACTAACTAACTAACTAACTAACTATCTATCTATCTAACTATCTATCTATCTATCTATCTATCTAACTATCTATCTATCTATCTAACTATCTATCTATCTATCTTATTAGAATTAAAAAATTTTTAATATCAAAATCCAATTTTGTTTGTTGTATTAAATATATTTTTTAATTTCTTTTATCATCGTATTCATATTATACTATGTGGAAAAGTGGATAACTTTTAGTACTATGCGTTTTTTTGGTTTATTAACGTAGTTTTTGTGAATAGTACCAACCAAAACCTATGTGGATAACTTGTGGATAACTATAGTATTATGCAGTGCAAAACTACCATTTTTGTGTGGGTAACTATCCAATTTTTGTGGATAAAGTGTCCAAAAATGCAAAAACAACTAAATTCTTGTATTGTATTATTTTTAGCGGTAGTATGCACTTTTAACGGGTAGTAATCAGGCTAAAAAAAACTTTAGTACAGATACGTTTTTATTGTGCAATAATACAACAATTATGTTTTTATAGTGTTGTTAGATATAAAAATAATAAAAGTTTGTTTTCTCTCTTGACAAAAGGTAGATTTTTTTATATAATACTACTATGTATCTATATTACATCAATTTTTTATTTGGAGGCTAATTATGAAGAGAACTTACCAGCCTAAAAAGGCTCGTCGCAACAAAGTACACGGTTTTAGAGAGAGAATGAAGACTACTAGTGGTCGTAAAGTTCTAAAAAAACGTCGTGACCGTGGTCGCAAACAGTTGACACGTACTAAATAATAACGAAATACATAGATGAATATTTTTGCTTTTTAAAGGTGATTTTATGCTAAACGCAAAAAATAGATTAAAGAAACGTAAAGAATTTGCTTATATTTATAAAAAAGGTACAAAAATTTACGGACAACATCTGTGTATTTTTTTTGTTCCTAGCAAAATTTCAACTCCACGAATCGGTTTTAGTGTAGGTAACAAAGTAGGCAAGGCCGTCACTCGTAATAAATTAAAGCGTCAACTTAGACATATAATGCGTGAATTTGTACCACAAATACATAATATTAATATGGTTGTACTAGTTTATCCTGAGATTATCGGCTCTACTTATACACAATTGCGAGATAATATTTACAAAACTTTGTTACGAGGAAAGATTTTAGTTGAATAAAGTACTAAAGACTATTTTGTTACCTTTTAAATGGTTGTTTTTGATACCTATATATATTTATAAATTTACGATTTCAAAAGTTTTGCCAGATGTGTGTATATTCCAACCCACATGTTCCACTTACACTATTATTGCTATTAATCGTTTTGGAGTGGTGAGAGGTATCTTTATGGGAGCAAAGCGTATATTACGATGTCATCCTAGTTCGGGTGGAGGTTTGGACCCAGTGCCAGACAATCTGCATACAAATATCAAATATTTAGTTTAGTAATGCATAATACCAAAAAATTATGTTGATTTTTATGCATTTTTATGTGATTTCTAACAAAAATTAATAAAATTTTGAGATTTATGTTTTTATTTCTATCAAATCTCTTTATTTTTTTCATAAGTTTTGTTATAATGGATACAGTTTTAAGGAGTATAGAATGATAGGTTTATTAGCAGATTGGACGACTGATATGTGGGCGCCTGTTATTGGTTTGTTTGGATTTATCCCTAACTACGCATGGTCAATCATCGTCTTTACGATAGTTTTAAAACTCGTGCTGAGTCCGTTAGATTTTTGGCAACGGAAAGTTCAGCGTGATAGTATGAAAAAACAGCAAGAACTTCAGCCATTAATGGAAAAATTGCAAAAGCAGTATGCAAATAACAAGCAAGTTCTTAATCAAAAAACAATGGAATTGTACAAAAAACATAATTACAACGTAGTAGGCTCTTGCGTAAGTATGCTTGTTAACTTTGTTTTAACTATATTTATATTCTTTACGTTATTTTATGGGCTTACTGGTATGTCTCAAGACAAAATTTACAATCAATACAAAGACTTGCAACAAAACTTTTATACTGAATATTCAACCACATTTGGTGTAGAGAATAACGCCGATGCAGTTTGGACACATTACACTGCTTTATTAACTGCAAAAGAAGAAGACGCAAAGCAGACTTTGCTTGATGATGGTGTAACAGAACCTACAGAAACGCAAATTTATCAAAAAGAACAATATCTTTTATTACAAAGCAATGAACAATTAAAAACTATTTTAGCAAACGAAGCGAGTTATTACAATAAAATAAAGGATGGTTGGCTTTGGGTAGATAGTATTTGGCGTCCTGATACATATGTATCTGGATTCCCTGACTATGATACTTATCGTACTTCTGCATCCATAACATCTCGTGATTATTATACGGCAGTTTTAAATAATAGCGAATTAACAGATGAACAAAAAAATCAAACATTCTTAAAATGGGAAAATGAATACAATCTAATTACCCATGATATCCAAGCAGAGCATAATAGTTGGAATGGTTACTTTATATTGGTTTTATTAGCCGCTCTTATAACATATTTATCTATTAGTATTTCGCAACGTACTAGCCTAAAGAAAAACAAATCTAATCTACAAAATCAAAATCAAGCACAAGTACCAAACGCCAACGGCGCAATGAAAATAATGAAGTTTATAATGCCTCTTATTATGGTATTTTTCGCACTTTCTTATTCTGCAGCATTCGCTATTTATATTGTTACAAACCAAATTATGAGTTTAATTTTATCACTTATAGCAATGTCAATATTCAACAAAATAGATAAGGACAAAGATAACATTATTGTAAAACCTAAAAAAATTGATGTAGAATATAGTAGATAATCACAAAAACTCACTCTAGTTATATAAAAATAAAAAACCTAACTATAATTGTTAGGTTTTTTATTTTATTAGTTTAAAAAACTTGTCTAATATTAGGCTTTGTTATGATTATTGAATTTTTAAAACTTTTTTTATAACACTATGTTATTTGTTATTAAGAAATAAAAACATATTAATTAACCAATATTATTACCAATAGTCTAGTACTATGCATCAACATTATTTAAATTAATAATATAGTTTTATACTTTTATTAACAAATATTTTTTACAACTAAATACCACTATTCATTCTATTCAAAATTTCGCTTATTCTATCCAAATCATCACGCGAGTAATAATCAATATAAATTCGTCCCTTAGATTCGTTACCAATGACGTTTACTTTTGTACTAAATGTCTTTTGCATTACATCACGCAACTCATAAAGTTCTGGTATAATTTGACGGACGGTACGTTCTTTTTGCGTGTTAGGGTTCAATACTTCCTTAACCCTTTTCTCTATCTCTCTAGTAGTCCATTGTTGCTTTACAGCTTTTCTAGCCAAATCAATTTGAACCTCAGGGTCAGTGACAACAATCAACGCACGTGCAGAGTTTGGTGCTAGTTTACCCGTTTCGACTAGTGACATAACTTCTGGAGTTAAACTTAACAGCCTGATTGTATTTATAATTTTTGACCTGCTTACACCCAATCTTCTTGCTAAAGTATCGCTTGTGAAATTAAAATTATCAACCAATTGTTTCATAGCGCAAGCGGTTTCAATTGGATTCAAATCATCGCGCTGCAAATTCTCAATTAGCGCTATTTCTTTCATTTCTTGTTCTGTGAAATGTTTCACAATAGCTGGAATTGTTTCCATCTTTAACATTTGGCAAGCACGGTAGCGACGTTCACCAGCGATAATAACGTACCTGTCATTACCTTTTGGACAAACAACAATAGGTTGAATAACTCCATGTACTTGGATTGATTGAGCAAGTTCTTTTAAAGACTCTGGGTCAAAATTCTTTCTAGGTTGGTCTGGGTTTGGCTCAATCTTTGCCAGAGGGATATATTTAGTGCCATTTTCAGTAGATAAATACCCTTGAGCATTTGCTTTGTTTAGTTTTTCTTGCACGCTATTACGTTTTTCTATATAGTCACTATTCTCGACAGTTTCGTCAGTGTCAACAATATTGATATTTTTATTGTTCAAACTATTTAGCAAATTCCTAGCATTTTGTAAAACATCATCAGTACTATTCACTGTGTTAGTAGATTGTGTTTCCTCTATATCCTTAGTACTATGCACAGTATTAATTGGTTGTTCTGGTTCTATTTTTGAGGTACTATGCACCTCTTCTCTCTGTGCTTGGTTGTTTTGTTCTTTATCATTTTCTTCGTATATTGATAACAAAGAACTCAATCCTCTTCCTAAGCCTTTTTTCATAATTATATCTCCTCGTTTCCTTTATAAATTTCTTTTCTTCCTCTTAGTTTACCAGTATCCTTATTACGTTTTAAGAACTCTACTGCCAATTCTTGATAAGCCATTCCACCAGTACTTTTATTGTCATAAAGATATATTGGCAACCCATGACTAGGAGCCTCTGCAAGGCGAATATTCCTAGGTATCACAACATCATAAACCTTTTTACCAAAGAAGCCTTTAATTTCTTTTGCTACATCATTAACAAGATTGCTACGATTGTCTTTCATTGTTAGTATTACGCCCTCAATATCAATGGATGGGTTAAGATATTGTTTAACAAGTTTAACAGTGTTCATCAATTGACTGAGCCCTTCCAGAGCGTAAAACTCACACTGAATAGGGATAATGATTGTATCTGTAGCAGTTAACGCGTTAACAGTAATCAAACCAAGTGATGGTGGACAATCCATTAATATGTAATCATAATTGTCTTTTATGGCTAACAACCCACCGCGAAAGACTTTTTCGCGATTTTCTTTTTGAACCAAATCCACCTCTGCTCCCGCTAAATCTACACTGCTTGGAATAATATCAAGGCCGTCAATCTCAGTGTGTGTAATAATCTCTGGTATAGTAAGTTCCCCTGTAATATAATCATACATGGTCTTAATGTCATCAGTTTTATCAATACCTACACCAGTTGTTGCGTTACCTTGAGGGTCAATGTCTACTAACAAAATTTTTTTGCCAAATGCTGCTAAATATGTAGCTAAATTAACACATGTGGTTGTTTTACCTACACCGCCTTTTTGATTTGCAAAAGATATTATTTTCCCCATTCTGTTGTCTCTCCTTTTGTGATATGCTCATTATAACATTTTTTAGCGCCTTTGACAACTAGATTTACAAAAGTTTTTATTATATAGCGCATATTTTTTAGCGCTAAGGTATATTAATGACGCTAAAATATATTTTATAATTAACGAGTCTATGTTTAGTTGTTTTTTTTACTATATTAACAGTTAGCTAAAAAAGACTTACGGTCAAATATTTAATAAATGTCTAAAGCACATTATATTTTATGTATATG
The DNA here is from genome assembly GCA_900321185.1 of uncultured Eubacteriales bacterium. Classification (GTDB taxonomy): domain Bacteria; phylum Bacillota; class Clostridia; order Christensenellales; family UBA1242; genus RUG666. Next base: position 6,864 of record ONVD01000059.1, on the reverse strand, counting down.
CACCAACTGTGATTGTTTGTTATACTTAATGTGCATAGTACTAAAATGTTTGTTATGCAATCCAATAAATTTATTCACTAATTTGCTAAATCGTAAGTATTAATTATTAAAATTATAGAACTTACAACGTATGCTTTTAATCTGAACTTTAAAAAAGCTTTTATCGTAGATTCTCTACACTGCATAGTACAGTATGTCATTTATTATTATAAACTATATCGACATATGATAAAGTACTATGCACTTGTGGTGTTAGTTTATAATTTATATAGTGTTCTACTTACTAAATCATAAATAAAAGTTGTTTGTATAGCCTTATAACTTAATTAATACCTTTTTGGTGTTATATACAAACGCAAATCGATACGCAAATTCTTGTTGATTATTAAAAACTACAACAAAAACTTTTAATTGTGTGCTTAATTAAGTATTAAATTATTTATTATTTTAATTAATGTAACTTAATATATTACAGTCATTATTTGATTATAAAACATTTTATTCTTAATTATTAGATTTAAACCCACGATTTTGATATAAACTTAAAACCAAATACCACATATTGTTTTAATAAGCACTATATATTTTTAATTTCTATCATCTTAGTTTTACTATTTTTATTTAATATTATAAGGTACTATGCACTATATTGTTTAACAACTGCAATAATACTAAATTTAGTTATAATAAAATGCTATCTAGATACTACACTGTTTTTGTATGGTACTATGCATTGGATTTTGCTATAAGCAAGTAAACTATTATTAATGATATAAATATTATTTTAATACAACCCTAGTACTATGCAGTTTTTAAACCATATTATATTTATGTACTATGCACATAGGTTTTTACGTTTCATGTCGGAGCGTTTGTTGTGTTGATAGACTGCATAGTATATTATCTGTTTATTACAGCGGTAAATAATCTGTTAAAATAATTCTTTTGCTATGTTTAATTTTATAATGTTTTTAAATTTATATATTCCGTTGATATTATTCAATATACAACTAATTTTGTTTAATTTAATAATAGTGCTAATTATATTTAGCAATTTTACATTCAATTTTTATTATATTTACTGAAGGTGCATAGTACTTGTCAGAATATGTCAAGCCCTCTTTTACAATACAATGCAATATAATCACTTTTAAATGTTTACTTTTTTTAAACTGTGTTTTTATTTTATGTATAGTGCTATGCTAGTTTAATTAATATATAACCACTGCCACTATTTTTACTCTGATACGACTGTAAAACATACTTATGTGCTATAAAACTTGCATTAAGTCTTTGTATTATTAATATTACTTTTTAATCTTTATCTAATAAGTGCATAGTACTTATTATGCGTTTTTCACTGGCATAACTATTTAGTCTTATCCGTACTTAAATATTGAATTTTAATTTATACTCTATATAAAAATAATTTTTAACATATATACTATGCACTCTAATAACTTATTTTGTTATCTATATTTTTACGTTATATTAAATCTTACTATAACTAACTGTTTATATCAAAATAAGTATAGTAAATTGTTAATAACTTTTAAAATAAGTCATCACATTACTTAGTATCACTGCATAGTATTTAACATATTAAATGATAACTGATTTGTTTAATAATATAACAATATAGTTATTAGGATGTATTGCTTTAAGTTTTTGATTTTTAATGTTTAGATTAACTATTTCTATACTTTTTTGGCGCTAAAAACTTTTTAATCCAACTTTAATAGGCTTCCTTTCATATGAAATAGCGCTAGCAATTTGTGGATAAGTGTAAAGTTATCCACATTAATTTTTGTTATTAAAATCAAATTTTTATTAAATTTTTGTTTTTGCGCTCCCTAAAAATCAAATATTGTGAACTGAGACTAAAAAAAGATACTTAAATGAGTAATATCTATCTTCAATTTAATGTTTAATCAGTGCTTTGACTGAATAAAAATTAAACCGTCTAATAAAATAATGTAATGATTTAAAAATTAGGTTACTGACTATACTTCAGTTTTGTTAATAAAAAAAGAGAATAAAATTTTTATTCTCTCATAATGGGTTTGTTTTTATTAGGTTTTTTAATCTTGGATAAATTGTCGGAGTGTCTTGGGTTTTATTAATTAATAAAATATATCTCTTTATGATTTCTTCATTGTTTATTAAATTGTAGCATTGTATATTATTAATTTTTGCGTATAGTTTGTTTAGTGCGTTTTGTGCGTCGGTTATTTCCTCTTGATAGTTAATACCTTTATAAGCTAGCATATATCCTGTCTGGTTTAAGAATGGTATGCATAGCTCTAATAATACATTTAATGGCGCTAAAGCTCTTGAAACTACATAATCAAAGCGCTCGCGATTGCTGGATATGCAAAACTCTTGTGCTCGAGTGTGTAGCGCTTGAACGTTGTTTAAATTTAATTCATTTATTATAACATTAATAAAATTAATTTTTTTGCCTACGCTGTCTATTAGTGTGAAATTGATATCAGGGCGCATAATTGCAAGAGGTATACTTGGGAAACCGGCTCCACAACCGATATCTAGCGCTGTGCTATTTTGTGATATTAACTTAGCGCCTAACAAAGAATCTACAAAATGCTTAGCGCTAACTTCTTGGATATCAGTAATTGCTGTCAAATTATATTTTTTGTTATATTCAATTAGTAAATCATAATATATACAAAATTTTTGAAGTTTTTCGCCGTCGATGTCAATATTGTTTTGTTTAAATACGTTTTGAATAACGGTTTGGTTTGTCATTGTGCTACACTCCATCATTTAGTTTTTTTCTTTAGGTAAATAGCTAGTATGTTAATATCAGCAGGGGAGACACCGCTAATTCGTGATGCTTGCCCCAGTGTTGTTGGAGATATACGCTTGAGCTTTTCTCTTGCTTCTAGTCTTAATCCACTCATTGTGTAGTAGTCTATGTTGTCAGGAATTAAAATTGATTCGTCATGTTTAGCTTTTTCGATTTGTTTGCGTTCTATCTCAATATACCCAAAATTTTTTGCTATTATGTTTAGTTCGTCCAAGACTTCGCTAGGGTAATCTTTAAAGTAATGAAATTCATTATTTACCTTATATATGTCTAGATTACCACGTTGAATCAAGTTTAGTACAGTCAATCCGTTTTTTGGTAAAGTTTCATTATTTTTGATTAAAAAATCTTTTAGTTGTTGAGTTAACCCTATATTGTTTTTGAATATTTGTTGTCCTTCTTCCAATAATTTCTTTTTAGCTAAAAAATGATTGTATTGGGAAGCTTTGACTAATCCCACTTGATGGCCATATTCAGTTAATCTCATATCTGCATTGTCTTGCCTCAAATGTAGGCGATATTCGGCACGTGAGGTCATCATTCTATATGGTTCGTTGGTGCCTTTTGTAACTAAATCATCAATCAAGACCCCAATGTAAGCTTCGTTGCGCTTTAGTATCAATGGTTGTTTCCCACGCAATTTGAGGCTTGCATTTATTCCCGCCATTATACCTTGCGCTCCTGCTTCTTCGTATCCACTAGTGCCGTTAATTTGACCAGCGCAGAATAAACCTTCTACAAATTTGCATTCAAGATTTGGTTTTAGTTGAGTAGAATCAATTGCGTCATACTCAATTGCGTATGCATAACGCATAATCCACGCGTGTTCTAGTCCTTTAATAGAATGAACAATTTGTTGTTGTACGTGGTAGGGTAGACTTGTGCTAATACCTTGCACATAAATCTCGTCCGTAGACATTGCTTCAGGCTCTAGAAAGAACTGGTGACGGTTTTTGTCTGCAAAACGAACCACTTTATCCTCAATTGATGGACAATAACGTGGGCCTATACCCTTTATCAAACCTTGATATAGAGGGCTAAGGTTAAGATTGTCTCGAATTATTTGGTGAGTTTTTTCGTTTGTGTAGCCTATGTAGCATGTAGCAACACTTTTGGTCTTCTTTTTGGTTCGTATACTAAAGTTTGGTAAATTATCAATACCGCTTTGTGCTTCAAATTTGTCAAAATCAATGGTTTTACCAGCCAGTCGCATAGGAGTCCCAGTTTTGAACCTTAGGATTTTGAAACCTATTTTTTGTAAACTATCTGTCAAATGTGTTGCGTTACGAAAACCGTTTGGGCCACATTTTGTGAAGATATTTCCGGTTATTATATGACTGTTTAGATATACGCCAGTGCATACTATTACAGCGCGCGATGTGATTTTTTGACCAAACTCGGTCACGACACCACAAACTTTGCCGTTTTCTACTATTATTTCATTGATTTCATTTTGCAAAATGCTTAAATTTTTTTGTTTTTCGAGTGTTTTCTTCATGTACTCATGGTATTTGACTTTATCCATTTGTGCGCGCAAAGAGTGAACTGCGGGGCCTTTTGACTCATTGAGCATACGTTTGTGTATACCTGCTTTGTCGGCATTGACTCCCATTTCGCCACCAAGAGCATCAATTTCAAAAACAATATGCCCTTTTGCTGTTCCGCCAATGTGTGGATTGCAAGGTAAAAAACCTATACTATCTAGGTTAAGTGTTGTTAACAAAGTTTTTAGTCCAGTCCTGGCACAAGCAAGACATGCTTCACACCCTGCGTGGCCTGCGCCAATAACTATAACATCATAATCGTAATTCATTTTTTTGTCCTTTTTAGTGCATAGTACTATGCACAAGTATGTTAAAATTGCTGTTTTTTTATTATAAATTAATGTATTTTTATTTTCCTAAGCAAAATTTCGAAAAGATTCTATCCAAAATCGCGTCATCTGCTGTTTCTCCAGTGATTTCCCCAAGGTGTAGCCACGCATCTTTTAGTAGTAGTGCTATGCAGTCTAGTGTAGTTGAGTGAGCATTAGTTATCACTTGATTTAATTCATCAAAAGCAAGGTTTAGTAAATTAATATGACGTGTGTTCGTAATTAGAATGTTTTGAGATAGCATTTCTCTGTCAATAGTTTTGTCAAAAATATGTTGTTTGAGTTCTTGTATATTTGTGTTGTTTTTTGCACTTATCAACATATTCACTTTTATATTTTTGCTATTCAAATAATTTTGTATTTCTTGTATTTTTTGCTTGTCTATTATATCTGTTTTGTTGATAATAGTGACAATATTTTTGTTATCAAAAGAATTTTCTAATTGTTGAGCTAAGTCTTGCGTCCCATCAATAATGTGCAAAACTACATCGGCGTTTTTTACCGTATCTAAAGTGCGTTCTATACCAATTTTTTCAACTATGTTATCGGTGTCATGTAGTCCTGCGGTGTCGATAATATTAAACTTAACGCCGTTAAATTGATAAGTCTCGTTAAGTGTGTCTCGCGTAGTGCCTGCAATATTCGTGACAATGGCTCTGTCGTATCCTAGCATTGCGTTTAGTAATGAACTTTTGCCAGCGTTTGGTACGCCAACTAAGGCAATATTAACTCCGTTTTTGATTTGTGCCCCAGTGTGAGCGGTGTCTTGGAGTGACTTAATGCTGTTTTGCACAGGTTTTAGACGCATTAATAATGAGTCTAGATCTATATAGTCAATGTCTTGGTCGGGGTAGTCGATTGCGACGTCAACTTCGCAAATTATATCTTTTAGTACTTTTTGTATTTCATTTACACGATTTTTTAAATTACCCACAATTTGATTACTGCTGGCACGCAATTCACCAAGAGAGCCTGCGTTGATTATGTCTATTATGCCTTCCGCTTTTGAGACGTCCATTTTACCATTTAAAACTGCACGTTTGCTAAATTCTCCTGGCTCGGCAAGTCTAACCCCCTTAAATTTAAGTAAGCGTTCTAATACCTCTTTTGTTAAATAATAACCACCATGCAAGTTGATTTCAACTACGTCTTCGCCAGTGTAACTATTGGGGCAAGGGAAGTACACACAAAGTGCGTCATCGCAAAAATCTGCAAAATGTAGATTACCAAAATACATATATCTAGGTTTAATCTCTTTGTGACTAAGTGGTGTAAAAATTTGTTTTAGCACTGGTAAAGATTGCTCTCCACTCAGTCTAATAATACTAACGCCACCAGTTCCAAGAGGTGTGGTAATTGCACAAATTGTGTCAGCCATAGTGTCTCCTTTTGTTTTATTGAGAGTTAATTATATCACTCTTTTTGGATATTTACAAGATATAATAATAGATTTTATAAAAACCAAAAATGAATATTTATTAATAATAATGAATAATTATACACAAATCTACGACTTAAAACCATAATAAAAAATAATCATATCAAAATTGCTGTATCCTAAACTTAATAGAAATTGAAATTTTTAACTCGATAAAATTGGTAAAAAAACTATTAAAACTGAAATATGATATCAAGGATTTTTAAAATTAGTAAAGTAACGAACAACAAAAAACTAAACGGTTTAATATTTTTGAGACTAATAAAACGAAATAAAGAACGTTAAAAATTTGTTGTTTGTACTTTTTATACTTAGTTACAAAGTGTAATAAATGTAAGAAAATTTGAATATAAGGTAATAATAAAAAATTTAACAGTAATAGTTAAATTTTTTTGATTTCAAAAAGTTTAATTGTGTTTGTTGTTTTAATTTTAAATTAATAATAGACAATGTTAATTAAATAATTATTTATCCGATTGGTCACTATCCTTGGATACTTGTCGACCTTTTGAGTCTATATCAGTTTGTTCGTTGTAGGGATTTTGTTGATTGTCTTCAGACTGTTCAAAAGGAGGTTTTGTAGCTTCAAATGTAGGTAACGGAGCGTCTTCACCGTATTTATGTTTGTACGCATCAATCGCTTTGTCATTTATCTCAATTGTAGAGTTGTTTTTGTGTGTAATAATGAGTAGTACTAGTAGTGTAATGCTAATTATTACCAAAATT
>ONVD01000058.1 GCA_900321185.1 uncultured Eubacteriales bacterium | reverse complement strand
GCCTTCGCGTAGCCGAACTTCTCCGAGTCGCCGGAGTTCAGGCTGATCTTCGTGTAGAAGCGCGCCTGCGGCACCTCGACGACGCGCGCGAAGCGCGTGAGGACGCGGTTGCTCATGTTCGGGTTCGCGAGCGAGTAGTCGTCCAGGACGCCCTTCAGCGTCGGCGTGATGAACAGGAAGCGCGAGCCGGGGGTCACCTGGGCCTCGTCCATCGCGTTCGTCACCTTGCGAAGCGCCGCCAGGACGTCCGTCGCCTTCGCGCTCGAGAGGTCCGCCGCCTCCACGGCGACGCCCTTGTGCGAGGCGATGGTCGCGTAGGTGAAGGCGTCGGCCTCCGGCGCCACCTGCGTGCGCTCCAGCTCGGCGCCCGCCTGCACGAAGCAGTCTAGGACGCCCGCCTCCTCCACGTCCATAACGTCCGCGAGGAGCTTGATGCCGCGGTCGTAGTTGAAGGTCTTCGTCTCGTACGCGAAGTCGATCGAGCCCGTCTTGTAGCCCACGTTTCGCTGGTAGTCGCCCAGCCCCGTGACGGAGATCTTCGGGATCATGATCTCCTTCGCGTTGCGCCCGGCGCGCGCCATCGACGCGGGCGAGTTCAGGCACGAGCTCACCGACGCCCTCTGGTAGACGCGGTCCAGGACCGCCGTGTAGTTCCTGATTGCCGCGATGCTGTTCGCCATGGCCTACTCTCCGTTCCCGCTTCCGCGCTTTCCGTCGCCTTCCGAGTCGCCGTCGCCCGCGAGCCCCGCGATGCGCTCCCAGCGCCTGAGCTCGCCCTCGGCGTTACCGCCTGACGCGCCCGCCGGCTCGAGCCCCGTCGACCCGCCGCCGCCCGCACCGCTGCCGGCGCCGTTACTTTGTGAACCGTTTTGAGAAGTGCCGCCCCGTCGCTCGAAGAGCCAGGGCTCGGCCTCCACGAGCGCCTGAACGTCGCCGTCGTGCTCCGCCAGGAGCGCGCGTGCCGCCTTGACCGAGCGCGCGCCGGCCGCCCTGAGCGAGAAGTCCGTGCGCTCGTCCTCGAGCTGACGCCTCAGCTTCGCAATCTCCCCGTTGAGGGCGTCGGCCGCCTCCGCGGAGCGCGCCGCTTCGGCCACCTTCGCCTGGAGCTCGGCGATCTCGGCGTCCTTCGCCGCGAGCGCCGCCTTGTAGTCGTCCGCGCCGTCGGCCTTATCGGCGTCCGAGTCCTTGCCGCCGCCTTTCGCGCCGTCATCGTCCGAGCCGCCTAGCAGCCCCTGCGGGTCCTTCTCGCCGGCCTGCGCGTCCGCCTCGTGCTGCGACGCGCCCTCTTGGAGCTCCTGCCGCCCCTGGCCTTGCGTGCCATCCTGCTCACCGTCCATGCACTCGCCCTTCTACGATGCGAGCGCACAGAAGCGACGCGCCCGCGGCCTGTCGGTGTCCACAGGCTACGGGCGCGTCACAAGAGAACGCGGAAAGAGAACCCTCCTGGATGAAGGTGAGTTGCTAAAAGTCGAGAGAGGTGATTGGGTTATCGAGAAAGAAGCTGCAAATAGTGAAATCCGTTGAAAGGATAGTAATAATGGCGGGGTTTCCAAATGAGGGGAGGTCTTTCCAGGCGGCAATGAATAGGAAGGCGATGAAAGTAATGTAGAGAATTACTACGAGGGAGAGTGTTCTGTCGAATCTGGTTGCAACTGCATTGCCAAGCGTCTGTCGATATTGGTATGAGATGCACTGAATAGAGGAGGTAACAAGCAGGGTCAAATTGGATAACACGAATGTGACGTAATCGACCAAGGTTAGGGGAGGGGTACAACTGCTGCTGCTTACCCCGAGCAAGAGATTCAATAACGAATCGGCGGAAGTTATGAATGCGTGGGCGACATGTAACGCAAGAACTATTCCAGCAACAATTACAGCTACACAAATGAGTTGAAAACCCTTGCCAAGAGCTGTTGATGTCATAAGGTAAATCGACTTGAGGTTTGAAATCAGCCTTCCGTGTAGTGAAGGTGTATGGGTGGAAGAAACGAGGGATATTGGACCCTTGTGGCGCAGCATCGTAATGCAGAGCCATGGTGCGCATAGCAAAGTAAAAAGCACTAAGGCCGAGACGAGCTTCTCGGCTATGTCTAGATTCGGCAACAATGCGAAGGGCAATGCTAGTGAGGCGATGACAATGCCAATCAATATCTTCAGACTAAACCATATGTCGGAAGACTCACTTTTTGGATATCTCAGGGGTTCATCATAGGGAACGATACTACTTCCAGAAGTATCTTCAAAAGGGAAAACCCTCTTGCCGCCATGCTCAGACAAAATCTGAACCGCCTGATTTGCGGGGACAGCGAATAGGTGACTGGATTCTGGCAGAAGGTGCTTCCTGAGTTTGTTGTAAGTCTCAATGAAGCTTCTTTCGCAGTCACTAAAGTCGTAGGCAGTTGCCAGCTGTAGATGAAGGTCGCTAGTACCTTCTGCATCTTCAAGGCTTTTAGCTTTACGCATGTAGTCTCTGCCGCCTGTAATGCATTCCAGCCATATCAAGTTCGGACAATCGGTAGTCATGACAAAAATGGTTCCGGAACTCATGTAGGATCTCCTTGTTTGCGCTGATAAAGAAACGTAGCATCAGTCACGATCTCGTGGCACAATGTCCTTAAACTTGTCGAAAAACGCCCTCAACCGCCCTATGAGTCTCTCCTTCTTGGCACTGTAGCTCTCGCCGCCTCGCGCGAACCTGCTCGTTGGCCTCATGATTTGTGTGATGGCGGTCCCCTCGGTCTCTATGCGTCCGTCTGCGAATGCCTGGTCAACGAAGGCACGAGTCTCCTCTGGCTTCAGTCTCTGTTCGCGTATGATTTCGTCGAGCTCCTCCTCCTTGCGTTGCTGCACGAAGGAGCGCCAGTCGTCGCGCACGTTGCCCTCGGGGGTCAAGCTGGCGACAAAGTCATCGATGAGGTCCTTCTTGTCCCTCAACGTGGGGGATGACGACACGGCACGGTCGATGTCGGCCACGATGGTCTTGTCCTTGCAGTTGGTGGCGTGGTACTTCTCGACTAACATTAGGATGTAGTCGACGTTCACCTCCACCTGGCGCACGAGCTCGATTTCGAAGGTCAGGTCGGCGACGATGTCATCCAGGTCGCCCTTGTTCTTGCCGCGGAGTTCGTGGTAGAGGTCAACGTAGATGCTCTGGTAGTCCTGCAGGGTCCGCGGGTCGACGGGATCGTCGCCTGGCTGGGCCTCCGAGCCCTCGAACCTGTCCCAGGCGGTGAGGATGTTGCGCAGGCGCAGGATCGCACCGAAGGTCTTGATGAAGTCTGCCTGCTGCTTTTCGCCAACGGGCTCGGTTCCCGGCGGGAAGGCCTCCGCCAGGTGGTCGAACTTCTCGAGATATTCGTTCAGGTATTCCTCATAAGGCTTCAGCAGAACGACGCCCTTGGCGTCCTTGTCGCCGAAGAGAGCGAGCGCCTCGTCCACCCGCTTCGAGAGGTCGCGGAAGCATACGATGTTGCCGAACGTCTTGACGGAGTTCAGGATGCGGTTCGTGCGGCTGAACGCCTGCAGGAGGCCGTGGTACTTCAGGTTCTTGTCAACCCACAGGGTGTTCAGCGTCGTGGCGTCGAACCCCGTCAGGAACATGTTCACGACGATGACCATGTCGAGCTCGCGTTCCTTCATGCGGCGCGAGATGTCCTTGTAGTAGGAGTCGAAGCTGTCGCCGTCCGTCGAGTACTTCGTCCCGAACATCCGGTTGTAGTCCCCAATGGCGCCATCGAGGAAGTCGCGGTCCGTCTTGTCCAGGCCGGACGCGTCCATGCTCTCGTCGGCGAGGAGGCCGGTTCCCTCGTCCTCTGCCTGGTTCGGCGCGTAGCTGTAGATGGTGGCGATTTTCAGGCGCTCCGCTGGTGGGAGATCTTCTTGCAGGCGTTGGAACGCCTCGTAGTAGCGCTTCGCGGCCTGGACGGACGCCGTGGCGAAGATGGAGTTGAAGCCACGGACGCGCCTGTCCTTGAGCTTGTAGACTTCGGAGCGCTTCGTCTTCTGGTCGTAGTGGGCGAGCACGTAGCGCACTATGCCGTCGATGCGCTCGGGGGCGAGGAGGGCCTTCTCGCGGTCGATGCCGGAGACCTTCTCGTCGGCGATGCCGTCCCTCTCTTGTACGGTGTCGACGTAGTCGATGCGGAAGGGCAGGACGTTGCCGTCGTTGATGGCGTCGATGATCGTGTAGAGGTGGAGCCTGCGCCCGAAGGTCTGCTCCGTGGTGCGCATGGTGGGGTCGCCCGACGAGTTCGCGTTCTCAGCGAAGATGGGCGTTCCCGTGAAGCCGAACAGGTGGTAGTTCTTGAACTTGCCCGTGATGGCCTTGTGCATGTCGCCGAACTGCGAGCGGTGGCACTCGTCGAAGATGAACACGACGTGCTCGGAGTAGACGGCGTGCCTCGGCGTCTTCTTGATGAAGGTCGCGAGTTTCTGGATTGTCGTGACGATTATCCTCGCCTTGGGGTCGCCGAGCTGATGCGCGAGAACCTTCGTGCTCGTGTTGGAGTTGGCGGCCCCCTTCTGGAAGCGGTCGTACTCGCGCACGGTCTGGTAGTCAAGGTCCTTGCGGTCTACGACGAAGATAGCCCTGTCGACCGTCAGGAGCTGGCTCGCGAGCTGCGAGCACTTGAAGGATGTGAGAGTCTTGCCCGAACCGGTCGTGTGCCACACGTAGCCACCAGCGTCGAGGGTGCCAAGGAGCTTTGGGTTGTTCTCCGAATAGATGATCCTCTGAAGGACGCGCTCGGTTGCCGCGATCTGGTAGGGCCGCATGACCATGAGGGCGTCCTCGGTGGTCAGGATGCAGTAGCGAGTGAGTACGTTGAGGAGCGTCCTCTTCTCGAGGAAGGTCCGGGCGAACGGCGCGAGGTCGGCGATGACCTTGTTGCGGGCGTCAGCCCAGTAGGACGTGAACTCGAAGGAATCAGAGGTCTTCCTGCCGGCGCGCCTCCTTCCTTTGGATTCGGTGACGCTGCGCCAACGGGTGGTGTTCGAGTAGTATTTCGTGTGGGTGCCGTTTGAGATAACGAAGAGCTGCACGTATTCGTACAGACCGCAGCCGCTCCAGAAGGAGTCGCGCTGGTAACGGTCAATCTGGTTGAATGCCTCGCGCAGGGGTATGCCGCGGCGCTTGAGCTCGATGTGCACAAGCGGCAGGCCGTTCACGAGGATAGTCACGTCATAGCGGTTCTCGTGCGCGCCTTCGTGCGCCTCATACTGGTTGACGACCTGGAGGCGGTTGTTGGCGACTCGGTTTTTGTCGATAAGTTTCACGTTGCACTTGCTGCCGTCGTCGCGCTCAAGCAGCTGCACGTGCTCTCGCTGCACGATTCTCGTCTTCTCGACGATTCCGTCGCCCTCGTGGGCGAGCCTCGCTTTAAAGAAGCGCTGCCACTCCTTATCCGTGAACTTGATATCGTTCAGGCGCTCGAGCTGCCTACGGAGGTTGTCAATGAGGTCGGTCTCCTCGTGGACGGGAAGATAGTCGTAGCCCTGAGAGGTAAGGATTTCGATGAGATGCCGCTCGAGTTCTGACTCCGACTCGTAGGCGCCTGCCTCTGGCTCCGGGGCGTCGTATTCGCTCATGACCGTAAAGTCGTCAGAGTCGAGCATCAGGTTGTAGGAGGAGGCTGACATGGCTACGCCTTCCTCTCGAACGTGTTGAAGATTTCATCACGGTAGTATTCATACTGTTTTTGGCGCGCGTCGCGTTCAGCGTGGATGTTCTCAATGAGAGACTGCATGGAATCGAGTTTTGAAACAATGGATTGCTGCAAATCAAGAGAAGGCACCGGGATACGAAGTCTGATTAAATCCTTTCGATTCACTGCGGGAGTACCGCCCTCGTTCGTCAGTGCCTTAATTTGCATTTTGTGCGAGCAAAGCCAGTAGTAAAGGTACCTGTTGCTTATATCGGTGCGATTGCTGTGAATACGATAGCAGAGGGGTCCGCACCAGAAATTGTCTGTTTGGTAGCCAACGAACCCAATGCCTCCTTGTCCTCTAGAAGGAGTCGTGATTGTATCGCCGACAGTGTTCCATTGAGCACAAAAGCCAGAGGGCGTAACGCCAGCATTTATGTAAGTGTAAGGGCCGTTGGCGAGAATGGTATCAGGCTTGTTGCCCACTCTAATGTCAGCAACATCTGCCAGCGATTGAATATTGCCATTGCACATTGAATCCAGGAGATTGATTTGCCTGTCGCGGATGGCCGCTAGTTGTTTCTGCTGTAAAAACAGTTCCTCGCTTAGCGTTGTGTCGAGTTCTCGGAAAGAGTCGAGTATCCGCACGACCTCTCGCTGTATCTCGATGGGAGGGATGGGTAGAAGTAATTTGTTAAGAGCGCTTTGAGTCAATGATGGGCGGGCGCCGTTTGTACCAAATCTCTCGATATGGGCGTTGCAGATGGCATAGTAAAGATAACGGGGCAGGACCGCGCTAGTATCAATTTCAGTATAAAATATCGTATCTACATTCCAGAATGGTTTGTCGACATAAAATACATTGTTGAGTGAGCCCTTACGAGGAATGAGAACAGTCGGCTGGCTGTATCTGGCATGTTCAACGCCTATCTCCATGGGGCCACCGCTGCCATAGACGGGGATTTCCCCCTTGTTAAGTTTTTTATAGTCCATTCCGTTTTTAATCCTAGCAACGGACTTCAGAGGTAGATAACAAACACCGTCTGGGCAAAGCTCTTCGATTTGTTTGTTCAACTTATTCACAGCCAGACTCCAAGTCCGCGACGATTTTCTCGACGACTGCGCGCTGCTCGGCTTCGCGTCTCACAATATCGGCAAGCTCGGCGTTAAGTGCCTTGATGTCGATCTTCTCGCGTGTGTCTTCTGGTTCGATGTAGCTTGAAGGCGAGAGGTTATACTCGTTGGCGGCGATGTTGTCAGTACTCACGAGTTGTGCCTTGTGATCGACATTCGTGTGGCCACGGTATAACTTTAAGATGTATTGAATATTCTCCTCTGAAAGACGGTTGTTAGCGCCCTCCTTTACGTACTCCTTCGACGCGTCGACGAAGAGGACGTCGGTCAACTTCTTGTCCTTGCGCATGACGAGTATGTCTGTTGCGATGCCCGTGCCGAAGAAGAGGTTGGGTGGCAGCTGGATGACGGCGTCGACGTAGTCATTGTCGATGAGGTATTTGCGGATTGTTCTTTCGGCTCCGCCACGGTACATGATTCCGGGGAACTCGACCATGGCACACACGCCGTCGGGTGCGAGCCATGCGAGGGAGTGCAGCGTGAACGCGAGGTCAGCCTTGGTCTTTGGAGCAAGAGCGCCAGCGACGCTGAAGCGCGGATCGTCCACAAGGGTAGCCGAGTCGGAACCTTCCCACCTCACCGACATGGGTGGGTTCGCGGCAATGACGTCGAAGGGCTCCTCGTCCCAGTGCTTGGGGTCAGTGAGAGTGTCGCCAAGCTCGATGTCGAACTTCGAGAAGTTTATGCCGTGTAGGAACATGTTGATGCGGCAAAGGTTATAGGTCGTGAGGTTCTTCTCCTGGCCGAAGTAACCCTTGTGTACGCCGTCGTCGCCTAGGATTTTAGCTGCTTGGAGCAGGATGCCGCCAGAGCCGCACGTCGGATCGTAGACTTTGTTCACGCTCTTACGATCATCGATAGCTATAAGCATAAGTAGGCGCGAAACCTCCTGGGGCGTGAAGAACTCGCCGCCCGACTTGCCAGCCGAGGAGGCGTACATGGTCATAAGGAACTCGTAGGCATCACCGAAGGCATCGATGTCCGTGTCCTCTAGGGAGCCGAGTTCCATGTCGCCGATGCCGTCCATCAGGTCGAGGAGGCGCCTGTTGCATTCGGCCACGGAGTTGCCAAGCTTTTTGGAGTTCGGGTCGAAGTCTGCAAAGAGCCCCTTCATGTCTTCTTCGGAGTCCGTGCCGACTGCCGAGCTCTCGATTGCGTCGAAGGTATCTCCGAGAACGATGTTGAGGTCAAGCTGATCGGCATTCTTCTCAGCCTCACGATGTCCAAGTGCGCGCACGTTCCCGAAGAGCTGCGACGGGAGGATGAAATAACCTTTCTCGCGGACAATCTCATCCGCTGCGCCAGCGGCATCCTCGTCCCGCATTGCGGCATAGGAGAAGTCCTCATCACCTGCATCGTGTTCGCCATCGTCGATGTATCGGGTAATGTCTTCCGAGATGTAGCGATAGAAGAGCATGCAGAGTACGTACGCCTTAAAATCCCAACCGTCCACGGCGCCGCGCAAGTCGTTGGCAATCTTCCAGATTGACTTATGCAGTTCGGCGCGCTGCGTCTCTGCGGATGTACTGGCCATGTTCGTGCTCCTTCATGAGTTCATCTTCACTTTGAGATGTGCACAAGTTTAACAATAGGGCTTATGCGACGGGTGCGATCGTATGATTGGTGCGCACGCGGAGATGTGTGGGCATACGACTTGTAAGTACCGAGAAGAGCGAGGATCCCGGGTCGGAGTGTGGCTCGGTAAGAGGTTCCTACGCTTGCGTGCATGTATAGATGATCACGGTGCGTCATTCCAAGGCCTCGATTTCTGCCAGGGGGAAGGTTAGGTTGCTGCCACCCATCCCGCGGGCCATGCAAGCCCCACGGGCCTTCGCGCGCCCCTGACGAGAGCGAGACGTAGGCCGCGCCGGCTCCGCTCCCGGGGCTTCGCGTGCGGGCCTTCGGCAGCCTGCGCTGCGGTCCCGTCCTCGGCCGCCCGCTCCAGCCCGCTTCGCGGTCTTTCGCGGGTCCCCGGCCTCGGCCGGTCCCTCCGCGCCGTCTGCCTACGGCTCCGCGCTCAGCCCCGTCCGCTACGCCGCCACGGCCATGTGAAAGTCCACCTTACGGGGCGCGCTCCGGTCTGACCGCATGCCGCGCGGCGCGAGAGCCGAGACCGCCACCCCGCCGCGGGCGTGGGGCGGCCGACCCGGGCCCGCCGGCTCCGGCGCCGCCCGTCGGCCCTCGGCCGCCCGCTCAAGCCCGCTACGCGGGCTCTCGCGGGTCCCCGGCCTCGGTCCGCCTGGCGGCACCTCCGCCTACGCTTCCATCCTCGAGCCCCACGCCCGCGTCTCGCGCAAGTCCCACGGCGCGCCGCTTGCATGCTGCCCGGCCTTGTTGGCCCGCGGGATGGGTGGCAGCACGCGTGGCGGATGGCGAGCCGCACGCGGAGCCCGCACGCCGTCGCGGGCGAACCGGCCGTACTCGGGCCGCACGGGACGCCCGTCCACTGTGGGAGCCTAGCTGCCCGCACCCACGCCGCCCGGCGCGGGGATCCGACGCCGACCCGCGAGCCCGTCTCCGCGCCATGCCGCTCGCGGACCGCATCCGACCGCCCGCCGGGCGGGTCCCACGCACCAGAGACCGCCACGCGCTCGCGGCCCGCCCACGGCGTGGCACCGCGCACGGCTACCTGAGCCACCAGCTGCGCGCGCTGCCGCCGCGTGGGCGCGTACGGGCGTTGTGCGACCTCCTGCGGCGTCGTGGCGCCCCGCTACAATGTGCGCACCACGCACACGCCAGGGGATGGAGGCCCGCAATGCAGGAGTTGGGAAGACGCACGTACCAGGTT
This sequence comes from uncultured Eubacteriales bacterium, assembly GCA_900321185.1. GTDB lineage: Bacteria > Bacillota > Clostridia > Christensenellales > UBA1242 > RUG666. The sequence continues at coordinate 1,096 of ONVD01000058.1, read as the reverse complement.
GATGACGAAGTAAGGACGCTCACGTGGGGCATGGGCGAGGACGGAAGCGCCCACGTCCTGCAGAGGACCGAGGGCAGCCTCACGGAGTCGTTCTTCGGCTGCCCCGCGCGCGAGGTCGAGCTCGCGTTCGCGCCCAGCGCCGCCTACGGGCTCGAAGACGTGGAGCGCACCGTCGAGCTCTCCGGGGAGGACTGCTTCGCGTCTGACCTGGAGGACGAGCTAACGCAGCTCGGGATCCCGTTCACGCGCGAGGCGAGGTCGCTCCAGGCAGCCTAGCCCGCACCGCCACACACGCTTTGCCTCACAGGGGGCGCGCCGCTTACCAGCTCGGCGCGCCCCCTGCTCCATGCCTATACGCAGTTCCTCTATCCGCTCCTATGGCCCTTACTCCCATAGCGACCGTTGCCATTCCCCTCATGGCAACAGGATCAAACGCCCAGGGGGAGAAGGACGCTCTACTAGCATCTACTACTTCCGCCATCGCGCATATGGGCGAGAAGTACGCGTGCCCCGTGCCCGCTCCCATTGCCATTGCGCACACGGGCGAGAAGGACGCCACCCTCGCATCCGTCCCTCGCCTCCGCGCAAGTGGGCGAGAAGCGCTCCCTACTCGCTTGCGCCCCCGTCCCCGTACCACTTCTCCCGGTACTCGTCGGCGCCCATCAGCCCCGCGGATACCTCCTTCATGTCCTGGTCCTTCTCGGCGGCCGTGTCCTGCACGATGGAGTCGTCGTATATCACGCGCACGTCGCCCTCGGGCGGCAGGTCCGTCCCCATGGCCCGCTCGCAGGCCAGGAGCGCGCGCGAGACGCCCGCCAGCGCCCCCTGCAGCGCGTTCTCGTTCTTGCGGATGTTGCGCATCAGGGCGCTGTTGTCGCTCGATACCTCCGTGGCCGTCCGCACGTAGCCCACGTTCTCCAGGTCGAAGTAGCTGGTCCCCAGCCCGCAGAGGTCGCCCAGCACCTGCAGCGCCAGGCGGAACGCCTTGCCCTGCGCCTCCGTGCGCAGCGCCGGCGCGAACTCCGCGATCGTGTCCTCCGTGCTCATGACCTTGCGGAACACGGTGCAGTCCCCCTTGCCGAAGGGGATGGGCACG